>SLQD01000158.1 GCA_007131685.1 Paracoccaceae bacterium
CCCGAATTGCCGATCACCGCCAGCGACTCGCCCGGCTCGAGATGAAAGCTCACCCCGTTGAGCACGACGTTCTTGGTGCCCGCGGGCACGAACAGCAGCCGCTCCACATCGAGCCGCCCGCGCGGGCTGGGCAGGCGCAGCCGCTCGACATTGAGCGGCGAGTTGCGCAGCAGCGTGGCGATACGTTCGTACGACCCCTGCGAAAGCAGGAACTGGTTCCAGCCCTCGATCGAGCCCTCGATCGGCGAAAGCGCCCGCCCGGCGATGATCGAGGCGGCGATCACCATGCCGCCGGTGATCTCGCCCTCGATGGCGAGGAACGCCCCCCAGCCCAGCATCGCCACCTGCGTGAGCAGCCGCGCGCCGCGCGAGATCGCCGAGGAGACGATGTTGCGATCCTGCGCGATGACCTGCGCCTTGAGCGAGCCGGCGGTGTCGCGCCCCCAGATCCGCACCGCCTCGGGGATCATGGCGAGCGCGTTGATGATCTGGCTGTTGCGCGACATCGAGTCGAGATGCAGGTTGGCGCGGCTCTGGAACTGGTTGGCCTCGGCGAAGGGCGCCGAGGTGACGCGCTGGTTGAACAGCGCCACCACCGCGAGCAACAGCGCCGTGAACACCACGATCATTCCCAGATGCGGGTGGATCAGGAATATCACGATGATGAAGAGCGGCGCGAAGGGCACGTCGAGAAAGGACAGCAGCGTCGGCGAGGTCAGGAATCCCCGCAGCTGCTGCAGATCGCCCAGCGTCTGGTACTCGCGCCCGTTGCTCGACAGCGACGCGCGCGCCGCCGCACTCAGGATCGGCGCGCCGAGCTGAACCGCCACCTCGACGGCGGTGCGCATCAGGATGAAGCGGCGCACCGCGTCGAACACCGCCTGCAGCACCACCGCGCCGACGATCACCACGGTGAGCATGATCAGCGTGTCTACCGAGCGCGAGGTCAGCACCCGGTCGGAGATCTGGAACAGGTAGATCGGGATCGCGAGGATCAGGATGTTGGTCGCGCAGGTGAAGACCATTACCGAGCCGAGATTGCGCCGCACCGCGCGGATGCCGGTGCTCAGGCTGCGGGCGAAATCCGTGGGCTCGATGCGGCGATGAAACCCGGCGCTGTCGGGCGGCGGGGCCGGGGGCTGGCCACCGCCGCCGTCGATGCGCAATTCTGGGCGCAGCACGAGGCGTGGCAGCGGGGCGGCGGTCTGGGCGGCGGCCTCGGGCACTGGCGGACTCCTTGCGGCTCAGGCGAGCATGGTTTGCAGGATGTCGGGATCGCTAGCGGGGGGCGGCGCGCCCGAATGCAGGGGCTGCGGGGCCGCGTCGGCCTCGGCTGCGAGCATGCCCTCGGCGAGGAAGGCGACCGCCTCGCCGATCAGCGCGAACGGGTCGGGCTGGAACGGGTCCGGCGCATCGGAGGCGACGAACTCGGCCTGGTGGAGCATCGCGTCGGAGTAGTGCGTGCCGCCGGCATGGATCAGGCTCGGGCCCCCGAGTTCGGTGATCACGGCGGTGTTGAGCAGCGTGTTGCCCCCCGCCGCGAGCGCCACCCAGTCGCCCGCCGCATCGCCCGCGAAGATCGCGAACTGGTCGGCATCGCCGAGCACATTGACCTGGTGGATATGGTTGAAGACGATCAGGTCGCCCTCGACATGGAGGATGCGAAGCGTCTCGAGCCCGGCGAAGGCGGGATCCTCGAGCAACCCGGCCGGCAGGTCGCGCCCGCCCGCGCCGAGCGTGGCCCCCGCCTCTGCATAGGGATCGGGAAGTGCGCCGCCATGCGTCTGCCCGGGCGCGGCGATCACGGCTTCGTTCCACAGCGTGTTGCCACCCCAGATCACCGTCGCCTCCGCCCCCGCGATCACCGTCGCATCGAGCAGCACGTTGATCTGCGTGATCATGCTCAGCTGCACCATGTCGCCGCCGATGATGATGAGGTCATAGCCGAAGCCGTGCTCGAACAGCTCGGCGAGATTGACGGCGGTGTTGCCGCCCAGCAGGAAATGGCTTTCGCCCGCGGCGAGGGTGAGGCTGACCATGTCGTGGTCGCGCACGAAATTGTATTGTTCGAGCCAGTTGAAGACCGCGAGATCCCCGTCGAGCCGCGTGATGTGCAGGTTCGCCGGCCCGTCGGCCGCCGCGGCGATGACCGGGCCGGCAACGTCGGTGCTCACGAAGCCGGCCGCATTGACGAGGGCGGCCGGGGTGTAGGCGCCCGGCGCGGGGGCGTGCAGGCTCTCGTGCAGCAGGTTGACCTGGCTGATCACGTCGAGGCGCAGCGTATCCCCCATCACCGCGTAGACCGGCGCGTCGATCCAGTTGACGGTGATCGCGGCGGCGTTGACGAGCGTGTTGGCACCGGTATGGATCTGCGCTTCGGCCGGGTCGGCGGGGACATGCTCGGGCAGCTCGTCGATCGGCGCCCCGTTCAGATACAGGCCCGTTGCGCCCTCCACGAGATGGGCCTCGCCCGGGCCCGGCGCCGGCTCGGCGGCGAGCGCAGCCTCGGCAAGCTCCAGCGCGCCCGCCTTGACGGCATCGAAGCGCGCGGCCGGCGCGGTCAGGTCAGTGAGGGTGAGGCCCTGCGCGGTCGTCAGCGCGGCCTCGAGCGCGGCGTCGAATAGCGCGGGCGGCGCGAAGGGCACCGCAAAACCGCCATGCAGAAGGATGTCCACATCGCCGAGCGTGTTCTGCTGCTTGATGACGACATGCACCGAGCCGGGCG
>SLQD01000232.1 GCA_007131685.1 Paracoccaceae bacterium
GCGAGATGAAGAACACCGACATCACGGTGAGCATGATGAACGCCCCCGGCGGCAGGTTCCACCACCACGCCGTGCGCCACGCCCCCGACAGCCGCGCATCGTGCAGGATGCCGCCCCAGCTGATGGATTGCGGCGCGCCGAGCCCGAGAAAGGACAGCGTCGCCTCGGCGATGATCGCCGCCCCGGTGATGATGGCAAGCTCGAGAAACACCAGCGGCAGCACGTTGGGGAAAATGTGCAGATACATGATCCGCAGATCCGACGCCCCCGCCACCCGCGCGGCCTTCACGAAGGGCCGCTCGCGCAGGCTGAGCACCTGCGAGCGGATCAGCCGCGCCACCGTGCGCCAGGTCAGAAGCGCGATGGCGAGGATGATGATCAAGAGGCTCGGCCCGAACAGAAGCACCAGGATGAGCGCGAAGGGCTCGGTCGGGATGCCGTAGAGCACGTCCACCGTGCGCATCAGCACCGACTCGGTGCGCCCGCGGAAATACCCCGCGATCAGCCCCACATTCGTGCCGATCAGCACCACGAGCCCCGCGGCGATGAAGCCGACCATGAGCGCGATCTGGCTGCCGTAGACGTTCTGGCTGTAGAGGTCGCGGCCGATATGGTCGGTACCGAACCAGTGATCGGCCGAGGGCCGCGCGAGGCGGTCCACGAAATTGTCCGAGCCCAGCGCGAGCATCTGATCGCCGCTCACGAGGATGGCGCGGAAATGGCGCTCGCTTTCGGTGGGGCCGAGCCGCCATGCGGTGCCGTCCCACTCCATGATGTTGCCGCTGCGCCCCACGGCAATGGCATCGCCGTCATCGCCGATCCAGCCCGCGCGCAGCGCGCGGGTGTCGGGCGCATCGTCACTCACCCAGTCGTCATCGGGTCCGTCACGGCGCAGGAGCGTGCCGCGCACCCCGACGACAAGGGCCGCCCCTGACTCGGCGACGTGGATATGGTTGAGATCGCGCGAAGACGGCAGCCGCACCAGCTCGGTCGAGTCGTCGGCGGGATCTATGCGCACCACGAGCCCGCGCTCACCGACGGCGAGCATCGTGTCGTCATGGTCGCGGGTGATCGAATTGAGCGGAAAGCCCTGCCCCACGGGGCTGTCGAGCTCGGCGATCTCGCCGCTTGCGGCGTCGAGGCGCCAGATCTGCTCGCCCGCGCCGGTGATGAAGGCGGTGTCGGCATCGAGCCAGCTCACCCCGTGAAGTTCCGCGCCGGGGTCGGGTGCCTCGATCGCCTCCCAGTCGCCGTTCGCCTCGATCAGGATGGTGCCGTTCGCGCCCACGATCAGCCCTCGCCCCTCCGGCGAGAGCGCGACACCGAAGAGATCGGCATCCTCGTCGCGGCTCTGCTGGTCCCAGTCGCCGCGATCCTCGCGCACCCACACCGTGCCGCCGCGCCCAACGACGAGATCGCGCCCGTCATGTGAGGCCGCATCGTTGAGCGCGAGCGTGCCGAGGCTGGGCTGCAGGGTCCAGCTCGCATCACCGCGCTCGAGCACAGAGCCGTCCTCGATCTCGTTGACGGCGTGCGGGTCGTGCGTGGCCAGAAGCGGCGCGAACAGCGCCATCAGGATGATCAGCGACAGCACCGCAAGCCCGATCATCGCCATGCGGTCCTGCGCCATCAGCCCCAGCGGCTTGCCGGCGGCGCGCATCAGCGGGCGCAGCATCATTGGAACGTCACCCTCGGATCGAGCGCGGTATACAGGATATCCACCAGCAGGTTGAGCGAGATGATGAAGGCCGCGAGCACCAGGAAGCTCGCCTGCGCGAGCGGAAAGTCCGAGGTCCCCACGGCGCGGAAGATCTCGCGCCCGAGCCCCGGCCAGGAGAACACCACCTCGACGGCGACCTGCCCGCCCGCGGCGAGCCCGATCGTGACCGCGAGTTGCGTGACCACCGGAAGGAGCGCGTTGCGTGCGGCGTGGTTGTAGAGGATGCGCCGCTCGGGCAGCCCCTTGGCGCGGGCCATCTCGATGAAATCCTCGCCGTAGACCTCGAGCATGGTGTTGCGCATGATCAGCAGCGGCGAGCCGAGATAGAACAGTGCGACCACCAGCGCCGGCAGGATCAGGTGATGCAGGAAGTCGAGGGTGAAGATCTTGTCGAGAAACCCGTCCGCGTCATAGGGCAGCGTGCGCATCCCCGAGGTCGGAAACAGCGACAGCCAGACCCCGAGCACGAGGATCACGATCATCCCCGTCCAGAACGGCGGCGCCGAGCGAAACATCAGCCCGAGCGCGATGCCGCCGGTATCGGTGCCCGAGCCGCGCTTCCAGGACAGCCACGCGCCGAACGGGATGCCCACCGCATAGGCGAGGATGATCGCCGGGATCATCAGCACCATGGTATTGGCGAGCCGGTCCCACACCACCGCCGCCACCGGCGCGCGGTTGGCGAAGGACAGGCCGAAATCGCCCTGCACCGCGTTCCACAGATAGAGCAGGTATTGCCGCCAAAGCGGGTCCTCGAGGCCGAACTGCGCGCGCACTGCGGCGCGCTGCTCGGCGTTGAGCCCCTCGGTGATCAGCGCCGAGGTCGGGTCCGGCAGGCCCAGCCGGAACAGGAAGAACAGGATCGTGGCGATGACCCAGAGCGAGAAAAGCGCCTGAAACAGCCGCCGGATCAGATAATTGCGACGGCTCATCGCCGGCTCCCGGAAAGCGGCGCCCCGCCGCGGCGCGCGCGGCGGGGGCCCGTGTCAGCGCGGA
>SLQD01000179.1 GCA_007131685.1 Paracoccaceae bacterium
GGCGCGCGGCGTGGCGGCGCATGTCGTCACCCGCGGCCATGGCGGGCGCCTGCGCGGTCCGGTGCGGGTCGGCCCGGAGCATGACGCGGCTCAGGTGGGCGACGAGCCGGTGCTGCTCGCGGCCTTCGCGCCGGTCTGGGTGGCGCGGGACCGGGCGGCGGGTGCGCGCGCGGCGGTGGCGGCGGGGGCGCAGGCGATCCTGCTCGATGACGGTTTCCAGAACGCGGCGCTCGCGCATGATCTGGGCATCGTCGTGGTCGATGCGCTGCAGGGCTTCGGCAATGGCCGGGTGATTCCGGCCGGGCCGCTGCGCGAGCCGGTCGATGCGGGGCTGGCGCGCGCGGATCTCGTGCTCGCGATCGGGCCGGCGCGCGCGCGGGCGGCGCTTGCGGCGCAGTGGGGCGCGCTGATGCCGGCGCCGCCGCTGGCGGGGCGGCTCGCACCGCTCGCGACCGGGATGCGCTGGGACGGGATGCGGGCGCTGGCCTTTGCGGGGATCGGCCAGCCGGAGAAATTCTTCGCGACGCTGCGCGGGCTGGGCGCCGAGCTGGTGCGCGCCGAGCCGCTCGACGATCATCAGCCGCTCACCGATGCGCTGATGACCCGGCTCGTGCAGGAGGCGCGGGCGCGCGGCGCGCAGCTCGTCACCACCGAGAAGGACGCGGTGCGCCTGCCGGCGGCCTTTCGCCGGCTCGTGCTCACCCTGCCGGTGCGGCTCGAGATCGACGACGATGCCGCGCTCGCGGCGGCGCTGTCACGGCTTTTCTGAGCGCGCGCGGATCGCCGCGCCGTCGGCATCGAGCTGCGGCGCGGGGGTCGCCGCCGCCGTCTCGGCGTCCGAGAAGCGGAATGGCGGCCCCACGCCGGGCAACCCTTCGGCCAGCGCCAGCTCGAGCCCGCGCGCGCGCACCTGCGGATCGGCAAAGACCTCCGCCATGTCGTTGATCGGCCCCGCCGGCACCCCCTCGGCCTCGCAGTTCGCCAGAAGCTCCGCCTTGGCGCGCGTGCGCGTGACATGCGAAAGCGCCTCCGACAATGCCGCGCGGTTGGTGACCCGGTCGGCATTCGTCAGGTAGTCCGGATGGGTGGCGAGCGCGTCGAGCCCCAGCAGCGCGCAGAGCCGGCGGTATTGCGCGTCATTGCCCGTGGCGATGATGATGTGCCCGTCCGAGCAGGGAAAGACCTGGTAGGGCGCGAGATTGGGATGCGCATTGCCCAGCCGCGTGGGCGCTGTTCCGGTGGCGAGGTAGTTCATCGCCTGGTTGGCCATCAGCGCCACAGCCGAGTCCATCAGCGCCATGTCGATCTGCTGGCCCGTGCCGGTGCGCGCGCGCTGATGCAGGGCGGCGAGGATCGCGTTGGAGGCATAGATCCCGGTGACGATGTCGGTCACCGCGACACCGACCTTGTGCGGCTGCCCGTCCTCGGGGCCGGTCACGGACATCAGCCCCGACATGCCCTGGATGATGAAATCGTAGCCCGCGCGATGCGCATAGGGCCCCGTCTGGCCGAAGCCGGTGATCGAGCAGTAGACAAGCCCGGGATTGAGCGCGCGCAGGCTTTCGAAATCGAGCCCGTATTTCGCGAGCCCGCCGAGCTTGAAGTTCTCGATCAGGACATCGGCATCGCGCGCCAGATCGCGCACCGTCGCCTGCCCCTCCGGAGTGCGCAGATCGACGGCGACGGACCGCTTGCCGCGGTTGCAGGCGTGGAAATAGGCGGCCTCGCGGGTGCCGTCGGCGCGGGCGACGAAGGGCGGTCCCCAGCGGCGGGTATCGTCGCCATCGGGCGATTCGACCTTGATCACCTCTGCGCCGAGATCGGCGAGGACCTGCCCCGCCCACGGGCCGGCGAGAATGCGCGCAAGCTCGATCACGCGCACTCCTTCCAGCGGTGCGGCCATGCTCACTCCTCGAGCTTGCCGTCGATCACCTCGGCGAGCTCGGAATAGGGCATGTTGGAGTAACGTTCGCCGTTGATGATGAAGGTCGGCGTGGCCTCCACCCCGTCCTCGGACGCGTAGTGCTCATAGGCGGCGATCATCGCCTCGGCCTGGGCCTCGTCGCTCAGGCAGGCCTCCAGATCGTCGCCGGAAATCCCGGCCTGGCGCCCGAGCCCGCGCAGCATCTCGGCGGCGTCGGCCGGGTTCTCCTCGGTGGCCCAGTCGCTCTGGTTCTCGTAGAGCAGGTCGAGCATGCCGAAATAGCGGTCCTCGCCGCCGCAGCGCGCGACCATCGCCGCCCAGAGGCCGTAGCGGTCGAAATACACCTCTCGGTGGATGTAGCGCACCGCGCCGGTGTCGACATAGTCCGCCTTGAGCTCGGGCAGCACCTGTTCGTGGAAGGTCGCGCAATGCGGGCAGGTCAGCGAAGCGTATTCGATGAACTCCACCGGGGCGTCCTCGTCGCCGAGGGCCATGTCCGGCACCCGGTCGAGATCGAGCTCGGCCTCGGCGGTCTGGGCGTCGGCGGAGATCGCGGTCTGCTCGGCGCCGCCCTGCGCGCTCATGTAATACCAGGCGCCGCCGCCGGCGACGGCGAGCGCGGCGAGGGCTGCGGGCAGGTAGCTATTCATCATGTCGGGGGCCTTTCGATGGTCTGTCGCGGTTCAGGACATTCGTCCCGAGGGCTTCGAGCGCGGCGCGCAGCCCGGCATCGGAGACATCGCGCGTGAGGCCGCGTGCCTCGTCATCGCGCGCGCTTTCGCGCGCTTCGTGGCCGCGCGCCTGCCTGTCGCGCGCGGCGGGCGGTGCGAAGCCCGGGCCGTCCTCGCCGAACCCTTCGGGCGCGGTCTGGGTGATATGGATGCGCGCGATGGCGTTGTAGCCGTAGCAGGCATTGACGCGCGCGCGGATGTTTTCCTTTTGCATCTCCACGAGCGGCGCCTGCGCGCCGGAAGCGAGCAGGGTGAGCGTGGCGCCGAAGCCGTCCTTGCGGTAGCTCACCTTGACGGGCCGCGCCATGGGCGCGATCTCGGCGCCGACGATCTCGCGCCAGCGCGTGAGCAGGCGCGTCACCGCGAAGCCGCGCGACTCGCCTGCCTTGCGGATCCGTGCCTGCACGAGCGTCGCGGCCGGCTCGAAGCCGCGATAGCGGCGTTGGACGTGATCGATCCTGCGTGCCATATGGCGAGTGTGCTCGTGTCCCAGCTCGGTTCTACCAGATGCACAGGAAGTTGAGGCGGATGCAATGATGGATGCGGCGGTGTCACGGGGGCGTGACGGTGAAATCGCCGATGCGCTGCTGCGCTGGTACGAGGCCGAGGGGCGGGCGCTGCCCTGGCGCGTCGGCCCGGCGGCGCGAGCCGCCGGGGTGCGGCCGGACCCCTACGCCGTATGGTTGTCGGAGGTGATGCTGCAGCAGACCACGGTGGCGGCGGTGCGCGGCTATTTCGCCCGCTTCACGGTACGCTGGCCGGATGTGGGCGCTCTCGCTGCCGCCGAGGACGGCGATGTGATGGCCGAATGGGCCGGGCTCGGCTACTATGCGCGCGCGCGCAACCTGCTGAAATGCGCGCGTGTTGTCGCCCATCAGCATGGCGGGCGCTTCCCGCGCCGTGCCGCCGAGCTCGAGAAGCTGCCCGGCATCGGCCCCTATACCGCCGCCGCCATCGCCGCCATCGCCTTCGGCGAAGCGGCAACCGTGATGGACGGCAATGTCGAGCGGGTGATGGCGCGGCTCTTTGCCGTCGAGACCCCGCTGCCCGCCGCCAAGCCCGAGCTGCGCGCCCGTGCCGCGGGGCTGACCCCCGCGGAGCGGCCCGGCGATCATGCGCAGGCGGTGATGGATCTGGGCGCGACGGTCTGCACACCGCGCAGCCCGGCCTGCGGTATCTGTCCGCTGCGCGCCCCCTGCGCGGCGCGTGCGGCGGGCGCGCAGGCCGCGCTTCCGCGCAAGGCGGCAAAGGCGGCCAAGCCGGTGCGGCTGGGGCATGTCTATGTGGCGCGGCGCGACGATGGCGCCTGGCTTCTGGAGCGGCGGCCGCCGCGCGGGCTGCTGGGCGGGATGCTGGGCTGGCCCGGCTCGGACTGGGGTGCGGACCCGGCGCCCGATCCGCCCCTCGCCGCGCGCTGGCGCCATGTCGGCGAGGTGCGCCATACCTTCACGCATTTCCATCTGCGCCTTGCCGTGCATGTCGCCGCACCCGGCAAGCAGGCCGCGCCGGCGCGCGGCTTCTTCCTGCCGCAGGCGCAGTTTCGCCCCGCCGATCTGCCCACGCTGATGCGCAAGGCCTTCGATCTTGCGCGCGGCGAATTCGACCCACCTCAAGGAGATCCCGATGGCCGATGATATCGATCGCTACGTGCTCACCCACACCATGCTGCGCATCACCGACCCCGCTCGCTCGCTCGAATTCTACGAGGCGGCGCTGGGGATGCGGCTTATCACGCAGCTCGATTTCGATGAGGCGCGCTTTTCGCTCTATTTCCTGCAGCCGCGCGGCCATGCCGACCGGGCCGACGGTTCGCTCGAAAGCACCTTCAGCCGCGCCGGGCTGCTCGAGCTGACGCATAACTGGGACGATGACGGCAGCCCCAAGCACAGCGGCAACACCGACCCCAAGGGCTTTGGCCATATCGCCGTCGCCGTGCCCGACATCGCCGCCGCCTGCGCGCGCTTCGAGGAAATGGGCGTGACCTTCCAGAAGCGCCCCGACGAGGGCGGCATGAAGAACATCGCCTTCATCAAGGACCCCGACGGCTACTGGATCGAGATCGTCCAGCCCGACCTGATGGACGGTATCGCGGGCGCGGCGAAGCGCTAGAGCCGCTCGAGCAGCGCCGGGGTCGGCCAGGCATCAGCGGGCAGGCCGAGTTCCTCCTGCACGGTCTGCACCGCTTCGCGGGTGCGCGCGCCGAGGATGCCGTCCACCCCGCCGACGTCGTGGCCGCGCGCCTCGAGCCGGCGCTGCAGCGCCTCCATCGCGTCGGGGCCCAGCCCCGGCTCGGGATCGCCCGCCGCGAAGACCGGCGCGCCCTCGAGACGGGTGGCGAAATAGGCGGTGGTGACGACATAGGTGAAGCTCTCGTTCCATTCGAAGAGCACGCGGAAATTGCCGAACACCATGAAGGCCGGCCCGTGCCGGCCCTGCGGCACGATCACCGACGCACTCAGATCGCCGTCGGGCAGGCTGCCGTGGCGCGGCTCGACGCCGCGCGCGCGCCACTCATCGACGCTCATCTCGGTGCGCAGCCCGGTTTGCGACCAGTCGAGATCATCGGGCAGCGCGACCTCGTGCATCCAGGGCTCACCCGGCCGCCAGCCCTTGCCGCGCAGCAGCCGCGCCCCCGACATCAGCGCGTCGGGCACCGAGGTGCGCAGATCGACGCTGCCGCTGCCATCGGCATCCACGCCGTAATCGAGGATGTCGCTGGGCAGCATCTGCACCTGCCCGATCTCGCCGGCCCAGGCGCCCTGGGTCGTCGCCGGATCGAAGCCGCCCCGCTCGTAAAGCTCGATCGCCGCGAAGACCTGCGGGCGGAACAGCTCCGGGCGGCGGCAGTCATGCGCCAGCGTGATGATGGCGTCGGCGGTGTTGTAGTCGCCCTGGACGGCACCGAAATCGGTCTCGAAGGCCCAGAAGGCGAGCAGGATGCCGCGCGGGACGCCGTGTTCGGCCTCGATGCGGTCGAACAGTCCGGCATGGGCCTCGGCGTTGCGCTGGCCGCGGGTCACGCGGTCCTGGCTGATCAGCATGCGAGCGAATTCGAGGAAGGGGCGCTGGAACACCCCCTGGCTACGATCGGCGTTGATGGCGCGGGTATCGCGGCGCACGCTCGCGAAGAAGGACTGGACCGAGTCCGCATCGCGCCCGCGCTCCACGGCCTCGGTCTTGAGCTCCTCGACGAAGGCCCCGAAATCGCCGCCGCATTCCGGCGCGGCGGCGGCGGGGGCGGCGAGCAGGCCGGCGATGAGAGCGGGGGCGAGTCGGCGCATGAAGTCCCTCCTGAAAACCGGGCCGATCCTATCAGCGCCCCCTCACCAGACAAGCGCCAGTGCGCCCGCGGCGACGAGCAGCACCGACCAGCTGCGCCACAGCACCGTGACGGCGCGCTCCACATCCCGCGCGACGAGCGTCTGGCGCCCGCGGCGATTGAGCCAGGCGAAATCGCGCATCCCGCCCGCATAGCTGCGCGGCCCCGACAGTGCGACCCCGAGCACATGCGCCATCGCGGCCTCCGGCCAGCCGGCATTTGGCGAGCGGTGCCGCGGCGCCTGCCGGGCCACGGCGCCGAGCGCGTCGAGCCGCCAATGCGCCGCGAGGATGATCACCGCCGTCAGCCGCGCGGGGATCCAGTTGAGCAGATCGTCGAGCCGGGCGCTGGCGCGGCCGAAGGCGCGGTAGCGCGGCGTGCGATGGCCGATCATGCTGTCGGCGGTGTTGACGAGCTTGTAGACGAGCAGGCCGGGCAGGCCGAGCAGCAGGAACCAGAATGCCGGCGCCACGACCCCGTCGGAGAGGTTCTCGGCCGCGCTCTCGATGGCGGCGCGGGCGACGGCGCTTTCGTCGAGATCCGCGGTGTCGCGTCCCACGATGCGCGCCACCGCCGCGCGCCCGGCCTGCGGCCCTGCATGCAGCCCCTCGGCCACGGCGCGGACATGATCGGCGAGGCTGCGCTGGGCGAGCAGGACGGCGGCGAGGGCGAGCGCGATCCAGTCGCCGCCGGGCAGCGCGGCCAGCCCAGCCCCGAGGCCGAACGCCGCCGCCCCGAGCCCGGCGATCACCGCGAGCCCGGCGCGCCCCGCATTCGCGCGATTGAAGCGTTGCTCCGCCCATGCCACCGCACGGCCCATCAGCACCGCGGGATGCGGCACCCGCCGCCACAGGCGCTCCGGTTCGCCCAGCACCGCGTCGAGAACAAGCGCGAGTGCCAGGATGGCGGCGTGGCTCATCCCGCCAGCGCGCCCTGCAGCCGCGGCCAGCTTTCGGGTGCGGGCAGTCCGAGGCGCAGCCAGTGCTTGCTGTAGGGGAAGACCCGGGTCCAGATCTGCCGCTGCGCGAGGCGCTCCTGCCAGGCGGCGGCGTCATCGACCGCGTAGGTGCGGAACAGGGTCGTCCCGCCCACCAGTTCGACGCCGCGCCGGCTCATGAGGGTGTCGAGTGCCGCAATGTCCGCGGCGAGCCGTTCTCGGGTGCGCTCGGTCCAGGCGGCGTCATTGAGAAGCACGGATCCGACATGGATCGCGGGGCCGGGAACCGGCCAGGGCCCGAGAAGCTCCCCGAGCCGGGCGATGAGCTGCGGATCTCCGATGGCGAAGCCGAGGCGCATCCCGGCCAGGCCCCAGAACTTGCCCACGCTCTTGAGCACTATGACGCCCGGCCGGTCGGCCATGGCGATCAGGCTCTCCTGCGGTGCGGTGTCGCAGAAGCTCTCGTCGATCACCGTGAGGGCCGCGGTCGGGAACTCGTCGCGGCGCCACAGGCGGCCATCGGGATTGTTCGGGTGTACCGCGACATGCGCGGTGCCGTTGTCGCCGAGACGCCAGCCTGCGGCGCGAAAGGCGGCGCGGTGTTCGTTGTAAGTGGGGCTCGGGATCGTGACCGTCGCCGCCGGACGCAAGGCCGGGATCCGCGCGATCAGCGACGAGGTGCCCGGCGCCGCCAGCACCCCCGCGCGCGCGGGCACACGCCAGAAGCGCCGCGCCGCCTGTTCGAGCGCGGCGCGCGCCGTCGTGTCGGGCAGGGTGGTCCAGGCCGCGGCCGGGATCGCCGGGACCGTATAGGCCACCGGGTTGATCCCCGTCGAGAGGTCAAGCCAAGCCGTGCGCGCGCCGCCGAATCGGGCGGCGGCGTCGTCGAGATCGCCGCCGTGATCGCGGGGCGTGTGACGCAGGTCGCTCATTGCGGTTACAGAACCCATCTGCGCGGCGGAGGCAAGGGCCGGTTTACCCCCGCCCATGCGCCGCGTCGAAATCGAGAACCGGGTTTATCGGCATGATTCGATGCGGATTTATCGTCTCGTGGCTGTAATGGTAATGCCGCGTGATATGCGCGAGATCCAGCGTCGCCGCCACGCCCGGCTGCTGGTAGAGATCGCGCGTATAGCCCCACAGATTGGGATAGTCGATCACGCGGCGGCGGTTACACTTGAAATGCAGGTGATAGACGGAGTCGAAGCGCAGAAGCGTCGTCAGCAGGCGCCAGTCCGCCTCGGTGATCACCGCCCCGCACAGGTAGCGCTGCTCTGAAAGCCGCGCCTCGAGCCAGTCGAGCGTCTCGAAAAGCGGATGCACCGCGGCGTCATATGCGGCCTGGGTGGTGGCGAAGCCGGCGCGGTAGACGCCGTTGTTGACGGTGTCATAGATGCGGGTGTTGAGCGCGTCGATCTCGCCGTGCAGTTCGGCGGGGCGGTAATCCGCACGGTTGCCGGTGATCGCGTCGAAGGCGGTGTTGAACATCCGCACGATCTCGGCGGATTCGTTCGATACGATCGTCTCGCGTTGCCTGTCCCACAGCACCGGCACCGTCACCCGCCCGGAAACCTCGGGATCGGCGCGGGTATAGATCTCGCGCATGTAGTGGTGCCCGTGGAGCCTGTCGCCGGTGGCGCCGGGGAAATCGGTGCGAAACTCCCAGCCCTCCTCGAGCATGTCGGGATGCACGACGGAGACATCGACATGCTCGGCAAGGCCCTTCACGGCGCGCAGGATCAGCGTGCGATGCGCCCAGGGGCAGGCCAGCGAGACATAGAGGTGATAGCGCCCGCTTTCGGCTGCGAAGCCGCCGGCACCCGAGGGGCCCGGCGCGCCGTCGGGGGTGACCCAGTTGCGAAAGCGCGAGGTGTCGCGCACGAATTCTCCGCCGGTGCGGCCGGTATCATACCAGCCCTTCTGCCAGCGGCCATTGACGAGTTGGCCCATGATGCCCTCCATTTGACCCTTGGGTACACGCCCCGCGTCGCCGCCGAAACCGCGATCGCTGCACATCGCCCGCGCCATGAGCGCACATCGCGGGGATTGTCACCGCCGTGTCACCTTTGACCTGCAGGGGTGACGGCAGGATCACCGGGAACACGGGACGGGCCGCCATGCTGGAACATCTGCCGGACGAACTGCTGGAAGGGCTAGCGCGCATGCAGCGGAGTGCGGCGCAGCGCGACGCCGGGTTGCAGGTGCGCGCCGACGGGCGCAGCTACCCGGTGCTGCGGCACTGGGACGGGGGCTTCGCGATCGGATCGGCCGGGGCGCCGCGCCTGCGCGGGCTCGTCGATCTGCATCGGGGGGAGCTGCATCTGAGCCGCTGCCTGATCGTCGCCTGCGCCGAGGCGGAGGGCGAGATCAGCTACGAGTTCAAGCACAGAACGCCCGCCGAGGACAGCCCGCCCCGCGACCATGCGCGCCCCGAGACCGAGGCGCAGCGGCGCCCGCCCGGCGCGACCGGGCATTGACCTGCGCCTTCCGCGACCCTAGGCAGACCCGGTCCGGTGCGGGAGGCGGCCATGCGGCCCGAGAGCGATGCGTTGATCGTGATCGACGTGCAGAGGGATTTCTGCGCCGGGGGTGCGCTCGCGGTGCCCGATGGTGATGCGGTGGTGCCCCCGATCAATGCGCTGATGGAGGATTTCGCGACCGTGATCCTCACCCAGGACTGGCACCCGCCGCGCCATTCCTCCTTCGCCAGCGAGCATCCCGGCAAGGCGCCCTTCGAGCGCGTCGAGATGGATTACGGCCCGCAGGTGCTCTGGCCCGATCACTGCGTGCAGGGCGGCGACGGCGCCGCCTTTCACCCCGATCTGCGCACGGACCCCGCGCAGCTCGTCATCCGCAAGGGGTTTCGCCGCGCCATCGACAGCTATTCGGCCTTCTTCGAAAACGATCACGCGACGCCGACGGGGCTCGAGGGCTATCTGCGCGAGCGCGGGGTCACGCGGCTGGTGATGGCGGGGTTGGCGACGGATTTCTGTGTGCAGTTCTCGGCGCTCGACGCGGCGCGGCGCGGCTTCACGGTGACGCTGCGCGAGCACGCCTGCCGCGGCATCGACATTGACGGCTCCGTGGACGCGGCCCGCGCGGCGATGCGCGAGGCCGGCGTGCGGCTGGAGACCTGAGATGACCGAGATCGCCACGCGGGTCCACAATCACAAGTGGAAGATCGACCCGATCGTGCGGTCGCTCATCGACACCGATTTCTACAAGCTCCTGATGTGTCAGTCGGTGTTTCGAAATCACCCCGACACGCGCGTCACCTTCAGCCTCATCAACCGGACGAAATCGATCCGCCTTGCGGAACTGATCGACGAGGGCGAGCTGCGCGAGCAGCTCGATCATGTGCGCTCGCTGAGCCTGTCGCGGGGCGAAAGCACCTTCCTGCGCGGCAATACCTTCTACGGAAAGCGCCAGATGTTCCGGCCCGACTTCATGGAATGGTTCGAGAATCTGCGCCTGCCGCCCTATCATCTCGAGGTGCGCGACGGGCAGTACGAGCTCACCTTCGAGGGGCCCTGGCCCGAGGCGATGCTTTGGGAGATCCCGGCGCTGGCGATCCTGATGGAGCTGCGTTCGCGCGCGGTGCTGCACGAGCTGGGCCGCTTCGAGCTGCAGGTGCTCTATGCCCGCGCCATGACACGCGTCTGGGAGAAGATCGAGCGGCTGCGCGGGCTCGAGGCGCTGCGGCTGGCGGATTTCGGCACTCGGCGGCGGCACTCCTTCCTGTGGCAGGACTGGTGCGTGCAGGCGCTCATGGAGGGGCTCGGCGAGCGCTTCATCGGCACCTCGAACTGCCTCATCGCCAAGCGCCGCGAGGTCGAGGCGA
>SLQD01000145.1 GCA_007131685.1 Paracoccaceae bacterium
CGCGCCGTGCAGGCGCCCGGCCCCGATCATCCCGCGCCAGATATCCCACAGCGGGAACGCGCCATCGGGCATCGCGGCCAGCGCCTCGGTGCGGATGATCTGCGCGCCGGTATAGCGCCATGGCCCGCCGCGCGAGAGCCGGCCCTCCGCATCCATTGCGAAATCGCCCGCGCGGGTGTCGCCATGCGCCCGCTGCGGCGGCACGAGCAGCATCAGCGCATCCATGCGCGCCGGGTCCCAGCCGGCCACCAGCACCCCGAGCGCCCCCGCACCCGCCCAGACCGCGTCCGAATTGAGCGTGAAGACCGGGCCGGGGCCGAGCAGCGGCAGCGCCGCGCGCAGCCCGCCGCCGGTGTCGAGGATCTCGGGCTCGTGCGAGAGCGCCACGTCGCGCCCGGCGAGATGCGCGGCGAGCTGATCGGCCCTGTAATGCGTATTGAGGACGATGCGCCGGCCGTGCGCCTGATCGAGCGCGTGATCGATGAGCGCGCGCCCGGCCACCTCGATGAGCGGCTTGGGGCGATCGCGCGTCAGCGCGCCCATCCGGGTGCCGAACCCGGCGGCGAAGATCATCACGGCGTCGGGGTGGGGCATCGGCGGCGCAGCTCCTCGCGCAGTTGCGTGTCGGGGGCGGGCAGATGCGCGGCGATGCGACGGCGCAGCGGGGCAAGCTCGGGATGGGCGAGATTGCGCTGCAGATGGTCCCACACGCGCGGCAGGTAGTCGAGATAGCGCGGCTTGCCGTCGCGCAGGCACAGCCGCGCGAACACCCCGAGGATGCGCAGCGCGCGCTGCGCGCCGAGCGCGGCGTAGGCGGCGGAAAATGCCGCGCCGTCCTGCCCGGTGATCGCCACGTAGTGCGCGCGCATGGCCTGTTCGGTCGCTTCGGGCACGTCGCGGCGCGCATCCTGCAACAGCGAGACCAGATCATAGGCGGGATGCCCGGCCATCGCGTCCTGGAAATCGAGCAGACCGACCCGCGCGAGGCCGCGGCGTTCGGGCAGCCAGAGCAGGTTCTCGGCGTGATAGTCGCGCAGCACGAGCACGCCGGCGCCGGGCGCGAGCGCCGCGCACATCCCGGTGACGAGGTCCGCGAACTCGGTGCGCGCCGGCGCCGTTGCCTCGGCCGGGGCGTACCAGTCGAGCGCGAGGGCGGCTAGATCGCCCATCAGGGGCGGGTCATAGTCGGTAATCGCGCGCGGCGGCGGCGCGGCATGCAGATGGGCGAGAAGTTCGGTGGCGGCGACGTAGAGCTCGGCCTCGCGCGCAGGCTCCGCGTCAAGAAGACGCGCATAGAGATCGTCGCCGAGATCCTCGATCAGCAGAAAGCCCGCCCCGGCCTCTTCGGCGAGGATCGCGGGCGCCGAAAGGCCGAGGCCGCGCAGATGCCGCGCGATGCGCGCGAAGGGGCGCACATCCTCGCCGCGCGCCGGCGGCGCATCCATCAAGACAGCGCGCGCGCCGTCCTGCCGGAGCCGCTCGTAGCGCCGGTTCGAGGCATCCCCGGCCAGATGCGCGCGCCGCGCCGCGCCCCAGCCCGCCCGTTCCAGAAAGGCCGTCGCCTGTGCTGCGCGCTCAGCCATGCGCATCCTCGCCGACCGCCGCGATGAGCGCCCCCCAGCGCGGCGCCGCGCCGCGCAGCCGGAGGCGCCGCCCCCTACCCTCCGGCGTGAGCGCGAGCTCGAGCGCCCCGGCCGGGGCATCATCGCCGAGCCGTTCGGGCCATTCGATCAGGCATAGCGCCGTGTCGAGCGCCTCGTCGAGCCCCAGCTCGGGCAGTTCGCCCGCGTCGCTCAGCCGGTAGAGATCGACATGGCGGATCTCGAGATCCCCGGCGCGGTATTCCTGCACCAGCGTGAAGCTGGGCGAGGGCACGTCTTCGGCGGCGCCATGCGCGGCCTGCAGGTGCTGGATGAGCGCGCGGGCGAGATGGGTCTTGCCGGCCCCGATCGGCCCCGACAGCAGCACCGTGTCGCCCGCCCCGAGCTGCGGGGCGAGCCAGCGCGCGAAGGCGGCGGTGGCCTCCGGATCGGGCAGGGTTCGGGTGCTTCGGGCGGGGGCGTCCATCCGGCCCTGTTAGCGCGCCGCGCCGGCACGCCGCAAGCCGCGCGGCTAATGCGGACGCGCATGCACCAGCTTCGGCGTCTGGCGCGCCTGCGAACGCTCCGTGGCGGCGCCGCGAAAACCGACGAGAAACGCCCCGCCCGACAGCGGCGCGACGCGGCAATCGAGCACGCTGCCGTCACGCAGCGCAACGCGCCCGGTGCCTTCGCTGCGGGCCTCGGGCGGCATGCGGGCGAATTCCTCGATGCGCTCCCAGTCGCCGCCCGGCGCGGACTCGTCGCGCCAGTGCGCCATCGCCTCGGCGAGGCCGAGCTGCGCCGCACCCGCCGCCGGATCGACGCCCCACAGCCGGGCATAGGCGGCGTTGGCGCTCAGCAGATGCCGCCCCGGCGAAAAGACCGCGATCGCCTCGTCGAGACTGTCGAGCACCTCGTGGCCCAACTCGACTTCGGCGCGGTAGCGCCGCGTCAGGGCCAGATCGGCGCTGACATCGCTCAAGATGAGCGCGATGGCGCCGTCTGGATGCGGGCGGCCGAGAACGCGGAGGGTCTGCCCCGCGGGGGTGTTCCAGGTTTCCTCGAAATCGCCGGTTGCGGCGGCGGCGTCGATGGCGGCGACGCGGCGGCGCCAGTTCGGATAGTCGCGCGGCTCGGGCAGCACACGGCTGTCGCGGAGCCGGTCCAGCAGCGCGGCCAGGCCCGGGCGCGCCGAGAGGAAGGCGGCGTCGAGGCCGGTCATGTCGATGAGTGCCGGATTGAAGATCTGCAACCGGCGCGCGGCGTCGAAGACGGCGATGCCCATCGGCAGCTGCGCGAAGCTGTGGGTGAGGGTCTTGCGGAAGGCGCCGAGCGCGGCCTCGGCGCGGGCCGCATTCTCGGCGGGCAGCGCATGGCACATCATGTCGCCATCGGGCAGGCGCGTGCGGTGACAGTCGAAGCGTTCGGCGCGCGCGGATCCCGCGACGGGCGTGCAGCGTACCGGGTCGGTGTCCGTGCTGCCCGGCTCGAAGAGCCGCGGCAGCGGCCAGCCCAGCGCCGCGTCGGGGTCGAGGCGCTCGAGATAGGGCCGGTTCGCCCAGGTGACCTGCCCGGACGCGGTCTCGCGCCAGACCGGCACCGGCCCGGCATTGACGGCACCGCGCAGCTCGGCGAGCTCCTCCTCCATCACCTGCAGTCGCGCGAAACCGGCACCGGCATGCGGCGCGAGCGCCTCCTCGCTCGTGAGCGTCAGCCGCACCAGCCCCGCGCGCCATTCGGCTGTCAGGCTCAGCAGCGCGTCGCCGCGCGCGCGCATCGCGACGACGCCGAGCTCGGGCAGCGCCTCGAGCCGCTCGGCGAGGTCGGGAAAGCGCGGGCCGAGCCGCGCGAGCAGGCGGGCGCGGTCATCCGCCCCCTTGGGGGCATCGGCGAGCAGGCGGCGCGCCGGGGCGGTGGCATCGACGAGGGTTCCGCCATCGAACAGGAAGATGGCATCATCCGCCGGGCCCTGCGCGAGGATCGCGTCGGGCTGGCGCGACTGGCGCCAGGTATGGATCAGCATGAGCGCGGCCAGCGCCGTCGCCAGCGCGGCCAGCATGACGATGCCGCCATGGAACAGGTGATCGGTCATCGGCGCTCCGCTCGCGGCAACTCGTACGGGCAACACTCTGCCGGAAAATGGTTAATTCATCGTTAATCTTGGTAAATCATTCCTTGACCGCGGCGCCGGAGGGTCAGGCCTCGAGGCGCGGATTGGGGTCGAGCTCGCCGCCGCGCGGCGCCTCGAGCCGCGCGCGCGGCCAGCGCAGCGCGACCTCGGCGCCCCCCGTCGGCGAATTGGCAAAAACGATCTGCGCACCCGAGCGCTCGAGCAGGGTCTTGGCGATGAAGAGCCCCAGCCCCATGCCCTCGTAGCCCGGGCGCTTCGGATCGTCGGGGCCGCTGCGCGGGCGCATGAAGGGATCGCCGATCCGGGCGAGCACCTGCGGCGCGAAGCCCGGCCCGTCATCGCGGATCGTGACGCGGATGGCGGCGGGGTCGGCCGCGGCGGTGATCTCGACACGGCTCGCGGCGAAATCGACGGCGTTCTGGACCAGGTTG
The DNA here is from genome assembly GCA_007131685.1 of Paracoccaceae bacterium. Classification (GTDB taxonomy): domain Bacteria; phylum Pseudomonadota; class Alphaproteobacteria; order Rhodobacterales; family Rhodobacteraceae; genus Alkalilacustris. The sequence goes on from SLQD01000145.1 coordinate 4,143, forward strand.
CGCAGCCCGTGGATCACCTCGGGCCGGCGCTGCACGGAGATCTGCGCCTCCTGCGGCTCCAGCGCGATGGTCAGCGCCTTGCCGCGTTCGCCATGCGGCTCGGCCGCCTCGCGCAGAAGCGACTCCAGCGGGGCGCGGCGCAGATGCGTGTCGGATTTGCCCGCCCGGCCCATGGAGCGCATGATGTCGCGGCAGCGGTCGGCCTGTTCGCGGATCAGCTCGGCATCGGCGCGCAGCTCGGGCCGGTCCGAAAGCTCGTCGGCGAGCTCGCCGGAGGTCAGCTTGATCGTGGCCAGCGGCGTGCCCAGCTCGTGCGCAGCCGCCGCGACAACCCCGCCCAGATCGGTCAGCTTCTGTTCACGCGCGAGCGCCATCTGCGTCGCCAGGAGGGCCTGCGACATCGCGTCGATCTCGGCGGCGACGCGATGCGCATAAAGCCCGAGGAACACGATCCCGATCACGATCGCCATCCAGTGCCCGAGCTCGAACAGCGGCGGCAATGCGAGCACCTCGCCCGAGACAAGCCGCAACGGCTGGTGAAACAGCGCCACCAGCGTGACGAGCGCGATCGCCACGAGCCCGAGAAACACCGTCGTGCGCAGCCGCAGCGCCGTCGCCGAGATCGTCACCGGCGCGAGGATCAGCAGCGCGAAGGGATTGGTCAGCCCGCCCGTCACATGCAGCAGGAAGCCAAGCTGGGCGATGTCGAACAGCAGCGTCAGCATCGCCTCCAATTCCGTCAGCCGCCGCCCGACCGGCACGGTCAGCACCGCCACGAGATTGGCGAGCACGGCGGCGGCGACAGCGGCCGAGGCCAGCGCCAGCTCGAACTGCAGCCCGAGCCACAGATGCGCCGCCGCGATGGCCGATGCCTGCCCGCCGATCGCCAGCCAGCGCAACAGCACCAGCGTGCGCAGCCTCACCCAGCCGCTGCGGGTGCTGCGCCGGAACAGCCCGGCTTCCTCGGTGGTCATGATGGGGCCTGTTGTCACAGCTTCGCGATGGCGCATTGTTAGTCGCGCGCGCATGCGGCATCAATGCGCCCGCTTGGGCATGCGGGCAATTCGGAGGCCGGGGATGCGGATCTACGCAATGGTCGCGGCGGGGCTGGTTGCCGCGCTGATTGGGGCGATGGGCTATTTCATGGTCTCGGGCTCCGGCGCGGGCGACGATTTCGCCGCCTGCCGGGGCGGTCAGGTCGTCGGCGAGGCCGATATCGGCGGCAGCTTCGAACTCGTCGATCACACCGGCCGCACCGTCACCGACGCGGACATCCTCACCGAGCCCGCGCTGATCTATTTCGGATTCAGCTTCTGCCCCGATGTCTGCCCGCTCGACAATGCCCGCAATGCCCGCGCCGTCGATGCGCTGCGCGAGCGCGGCCACGATATCCGCCCGGTCTTCATCAGCGTCGATCCCGAACGCGATACCCCGGAGATGCTCGCCACCTTCGTGGGGATGTTCCATGACGACATGATCGGCCTGACCGGCGATGCCGAGCAGGTGCGCGCCGCGGCGCAGGCCTACCGCGTCTATTACCAGCGCGAGGAGACCGACGACGACTATTACCTCGTCGATCACTCCACGCACAGCTATCTCGTGCTGCCCGGGCACGGCTTCGTGGAGTTCTTCGCGCGTGACGAATCGGTGGACGATATCGCGGCGACGGCCGCCTGCTACCTCGAGAACGCCTGATTGAAATTGACCCGCCGGTACCCTGCGCTAAAACCCCGGGCAGATATCGTGACGGGGTTGAGACGATGACCCATGACCCGACGACCCGGCCGGAGAGATCGCTGCTTCTGGTCGATGATGACGAGGTTTTCCTGCGCCGGCTGGCGCGTGCGCTCGAAAAGCGGGGCTTTCAGCCGGTGACGGCGGTTCGCAGCGTCGCCGAGGGGCTCCGCGCCGTCGGGGCGGATGCTCCGGCGCACGGGGTGATCGACCTGCGGCTCGAGGACGGCAACGGGCTCGACGTGGTGGAGAAGCTGCGCGAGGCGCGCCCGGATGCCCGCATCGTCGTGCTCACCGGCTACGGCGCGATCGCCACCGCGGTTGCCGCGGTGAAGATGGGGGCAACGGATTACCTCTCCAAGCCCGCCGACGCCGATGACATCGTCAATGCGTTGCTCGCCGATACCGAAGAGCCGCTGCCGCCGCCCTCCGAGAATCCGATGTCGGCCGACCGGGTGCGCTGGGAGCATATCCAGCGCGTCTTCGAGCAGTGCGAGCGCAATGTCTCGGAGACGGCGCGCAGGCTCAACATGCATCGCCGCACCCTGCAGCGCATCCTCGCCAAGCGCTCTCCGAACTGAGCCGCGCGCTCAGCCGGGCGCGGCGGCCTCGGCCAGCACCCAGTCGCGAAACACCGCGATCTTGCGCCGCCCGCCCTCCGAGGCCGGCCAGACCATATAGTAGCGAAACCGGCGCGCCTCCGCACCCGGCACGCCGAACGGCGCGACGAGCCGCCCCGCCGCGAGATCGGCCTCGACGAGCGGCGCGAGCGCGAGGGCGACCCCGTGCCCGTCGATCGCTGTCTGCAGCGCGAGGCTGTCGATGCTGAAGCGCGGCCCGCGCTCGGCGTCGATATGCGCCAGCCCCGCCGCGCGCAGCCACATCCGCCAGTTGGGCAGCGATTCGTGCTGCATCGTCCAGTGGACGTGCAGGAGCGTGTGATGCGCGAGATCGGCGGGCGCGCGCAGCGGCGGCGTTCCGTCGCGCAGCGCCGGCGCGCAGACGGGAAACGCCGCCTCCTCGATCAGGCAGGCCGAGTCGAGTCCCTCGTACTCGCCGCCGCCATAGCGGATCGCGAGATCGACATCCTCGCGCTGCAGATCGGCGACGCGCTCGGTCGCGTCGATGCGCAGCTCGAATTCGGGATGCGCGGCGTGGAACGCGCCGATGCGCGGCATCAGCCATTTCGACGCGAAGGAGGGCGCCGCGCTCACCGTGATCAGCCCGCTCTCCTCGTGCTTGCGCAGCGTGGTGTAGCCCTCCGCGAGCCGGTCGAGCCCTGCCGTGATCGCCGGAAGTGCCGCCTGCGCCGCCTCGGTGAGCAGCACCGAGCGGGTGCGCCGGCGAAACAGCCGGACCCCGGCATGGGCCTCGAGCGCGCGCACCTGCTGGCTGATCGCGGCGGGGGTGACGCCGAGCTCCTCGGCGGCGCGCGCGAAGCTCAGATGCCGCGCCGCGGCCTCGAAGGCGCGCAGGCCGTTGAGCGGGGGCAGGCGGCGCATGGCGGCTCCATGGATTAGATTTGCTAATGCAACGACTCAGAACTCCTCGTTTGTCACAGCGGCTCTCGGCCCGCAATATCCTTCACACGAGGCGGCAGACGGCTCCGGTGGACAAGTTTTCCTAAAGATGCTTGCGGCCGCGCAACCCAGACCGAGGAGAGACCCAGATGTGGATCAACCTGACCGGAGCCACCGCCGACGCGGCGATGCTCGCCGCAACACGGCGCGCCAACGAGGCCCGCGTCGCCACGCTGTTCGCGCGCTACGCCGCCACAAGGCGCGCCGTCACCGCGCTTGCGGCCCCGCTGCGCCGCGCAACGGCGCGGCGGCGCCGGGCGCGGCTGGTTGCGCAGGAGATGGCGGCGCTGCGCAGCATCGACGCGCGGCTCTACGCCGACCTCGCGCTGTATCCGCAGAACTTTCGCGATACCGCCGAGAGCGCGGCGGCCAGCGAGCCGGGCGCGAACGACCCCGCGCCGCGCCGCGCCGCGTGAGCGGCGCATCCCGGCGGGGGCTTACCCCCCGCCGGGAAAGAAGCGCCCCGCCGGCGAGGGGGTGAAGATCTCGCAGCCCGCGGCCGTGACGCCAACGGAATGCTCGAACTGCGCCGAGAGCGAGCGGTCGCGCGTCACGGCCGTCCAGTCATCGGCGAGCACCTGGGTCTCGGCGCGGCCGAGATTGATCATCGGCTCGATGGTGAAGAACATACCCTGCTCGAGCACCGGGCCGGTGCCGGGGCGGCCGTAATGCAGCACATTGGGCGGGGCGTGAAACACCCGCCCGATGCCGTGGCCGCAGAAATCGCGCACCACGCTCATGCGATGGCTCTCGGCGTATTTCTGGATCGCGTGGCCGATATCGCCGAAGGTGTTGCCCGGGCGGACCGTCTCGATGCCGACCATCAGCGCGTCATGGGTGACCCGCATCAGCTTGTCCGCCTTGCTGCTCGGGCTGCCGGCGACGAACATCCGGCTCGTGTCGCCGTACCAGCCATCGAGGATCACCGTGACGTCGATATTGAGAATGTCGCCGTCGAACAGGGTATCGTCCTTGCGCCGCTTCTCGAGATCCTTCGAGATGGTCTCCTCCCGGCTCTTGGGAATCGGCGCACCCGGTATGCCGTGGCAGACGACATTGTTGACGCTGATGCAGGACGCGTGCCGGTAGCCGCGATAACCGATCGTCGCGGAAGTCGCCCCGGCGGCCTCGACGCGCGCGGTGATCGCCGCGTCGAGCGCGCCGGTCGTCGCGCCGGGCACCACCATCGGCGCGATCTCGTCGAGGATCTGCGCTGCAAGCCTGCCCGCCGCATGCATGCCCTCGAAATCCGCGGGATCGTGGATCCGGATGCCGTCCCTGGTCACGCGGCCGGTATGATTGTCCAATCTTCGCTCCATTGCTGGCACCGGCCCTAGATAGGTGAGCAGGGGTGATTCGACCAGACCGGCTCAGGCGCGCGGCAGCGGCGCGCCAAGCTGCACCCCGGCGGTATCGATGCGCGTGCCGTAGACCAGCACCTCGACGCCCTCGGCGGCCGCGAAGGCGCGCGCATAGGCCGGGTCGATATCGGCCGCGAGCGCGAAGCGCGCGCAATCGGTCCGCTGCACGAGATAGAGCATCACGGCGCGGTGCCCCTCGGCGGCCACGCGGGCGAGGTCGGCGAGATGGCGCGTCCCGCGCGCGGTCACGGCGTCGGGAAACTCGGCGATGTCGCCGCGTCGGCGCAGATGCACGTTCTTGACCTCGACATAGGCGTCCGGCCCGCCGCCGGAGAGCAGGAAGTCCACCCGGCTGCGGTCCCCGTATTTCACCTCGGCGCGGATATCCGCATAGCAGGCAAGCTCCGCGATCGCGCCCGCGCGCAGCGCTTCGCCCACGACGCGGTTGGGCACGCTCGTGTCGATCCCGGCCATGTGCCCGCCCGCGAGTTCCACCAGCCGCCAGCCGTATTTCAGCTTGCGCGCCGGGTCGTCATTGGGCTCCAGCCAGCAGCGCATCCCCGGCTCGGCAAGCCCCGTCATCGCGCCCGGATTGGGGCAGTGCGCCGTGACCTCGCGCCCGTCATCGAGGCGCATATCCGCGAGAAAGCGCTTGTAGCGGCGCAGCAGCCGCGCCGGCACGAGGGGGGTTTGAAAGCGCATCCCCCGCGCCTATACCGGGGCGCGAGCCCGCACAAGCCGCAGGAGACGCCCGATGCCCAACCCGACCGCCGCGATGCTCGTCATCGGTGACGAGATCCTCTCGGGGCGCACCCGCGATGCCAACATGGCGCATCTCGCCGCCCGGCTGACGGCGCACGGCATCGATCTGCGCGAGGCCCGCGTGGTCGCCGACGATCACGGCGCGATCATGGCCGCCGTTAACGCGTTGCGCGCGGGGCATGATCATCTCTTCACCTCGGGCGGTATCGGGCCGACGCATGACGACATCACCGCCGACGCCGTGGCCGCGGCCTTCGGGGTGGGGATCGATGTGCGCGCCGATGCGCGCGCGCTGCTGGAGGCACATTACGCGCGCACCGGGCTCGAGCTCAACGCGGCGCGGCTGCGCATGGCGCGCATCCCCGAGGGCGCGGAGCTCATCGACAACCCGATCTCGGCGGCGCCGGGCTTCACGCTGGGCAATGTGCATGTGATGGCCGGGGTGCCGAGCATCTTCGAGGCGATGGTGGCCTCGGTGCTCGACCGGGTGGCGGGCGGCGCGCCGGTGCTGTCGCAGACGCTGCGCGTGGAACGCGGCGAGGGCGAGATCGCCACCCCGCTCGGCCGGCTCGCCGCGGAATTCCCGGCGCTGTCCTTCGGCTCCTATCCGTATTTCCAGGACGGCGCGCACGGGGCGCAGATCGTGGTGCGCGGCGCCGACAGGGCCGCCGTCGATGCCGCGATGCAGCGCCTGGCCGAGCTCTTCCCCGAGGCGGCGGGGTGACGCCGGAGGCCGTCTCCGCCCTGCTCGACGCGACCTGGCCCGCCGCCGCCTTTCACCGACACGCGGGATGGTGCATCCGCGAAGGGGCGGGCGGCGGCCGCCGCGTCTCGGCGGCGACGGCCGAGGCGCAGGATGCCGACATTGCCACGGCCGAGGCAAGGATGCGGGCGCTGGGGCAGGCGCCGCTCTTCATGCTGCGCGCGGGGGAGGGCGCGCTCGATGCGGCGCTGGCGGCGCGCGGCTACGGCGTCGAGGCCGAGACCGGGATCCTCACCGCCCCCGCCGCCCGTGTCGCCGAGCCGCGCCCGCGCGGGCGCCGGGTCTATCCGGTCTGGCCGCCGCTCGCGGTGCAGGCGGATCTGTGGGCGGCGGGCGGTATCGGGCCGGCGCGGTGCGCCGTGATGGCGCGCGCGGCCGGGCC
>SLQD01000202.1 GCA_007131685.1 Paracoccaceae bacterium
CCTCCGGCTTGTTCTCGAACATGGTCTGGCGGCGGCCGCGCAGCACGATGTCGAACTTGTAGGCGAGGAAATCGAGCGGGCGCGCCTTCGCCATGTCGAGCGGCGCGACGAGCCGGTCGATCTGGCTGCGATCCTTGATCGTGGCGACGATCGGGCAGCGGTCGATCAGCGGGTCGCCCTCGAAATACATCTGCGTGATGAGCCGCTGGCCGAAGCTCGCCCCGAAGACCGAGAAGTGGATATGCATCGGGCGCCAGTCATTGGCGCGGTTGGGCCAGGGATAGGCGCCGGGGCGGACGGTGAGGAATTCGTAGTAGCCGTTCTCGTCCGTCAGGGTGCGCCCGCAGCCGCCGAAATTGGGATCGAGCGGGGCGAGATAGCCATCCTTGACATGCCGGTAGCGCCCGCCGGCATTGGCCTGCCAGGCCTCGACGAGCGTGCCGGGCACGGGGCGCGCGTTCTCGTCGAGCACGCGGCCATGCACGAGGATACGCTCGCCCACCGCGGGCGCCTTGCCCTGCGTGTAATTGAGGATGAGGTTGTTGTCCCACTTGCCGATGAGATCGTGGCCGAAGACCGGGCCGGTCTCCTCGGAGGGCGTCGACTCCATCGACAGGAGCGGCTGGCGCGGCGAGCGCACCACGGAGGTCTTGTAATCCACGTCGTAAGCCGGGGGGTGGATCTCGCGATTGCGCGGAATGAGCGGGCCGTCAGCCATTCTCGGTCTCCATCTCGTGAAGGATCTCCTCGGCGATCTTGAAGGCGTGATTGGCGCGGGGCACGCCGGCATAGATCGCCACATGCATCAGCGCCTCGGTGATGTCGTCGCGGCTCGCGCCGGTATTGGCCGTGGCGCGCAGATGCAGCTTGAACTCCTCGTAATTACCGAGCCCCGCGAGAAGCGCGAGCGTCATCATCGAGCGTTCGCGGTCGCTGATCGTGCCGCGGCCCCAGACATGGCCCCAGGCCGCGTCGGTGATCAGATCGACGAAGGGCGCGTTGAGCGCGCCCGGATCGGCGCGCGAGCGGTCAACATGCGCCGCGCCGAGCACCCGGCGGCGGGCCGCATCGCCGCGGTCACGAATCTCGGACATTTTCGGTCTCCTCGATGAAGGCGATGAGCGCGCGGGCGAAATCGTCGGGCTGCTCGACCATGGGCAGATGCCCCGCGCCGCCGATCAGCTCGAAGCGCGCGCCGGCGATCTTCCCGGCCGTGTCGCGCACCAGCTCGGGCGGGGTCGAGCCGTCATGGTCGCCGGCGACCGCCAGCGTGGGCAGGGTGAGCGCCGCGGTGCTCGCGGTGAAGTCGGCCCCGGCGATCGCCGCCGAGCAGCCCGCATAGCCATCCGCGGGCGTTCGGGTGAGCATGTTGCGCCAGGCGACGAGTTCGGGAGTGGCGCGAAAGGCCGGGGTGAACCAGCGCTCCATCACCGCATCCGCGAGCGCCTCGATGCCGCCGGTCCCGACGGTGCGGATGCGCTCGCCCCACATCCCGGGCGTGCCGATCTTCGCGGCGGTGTTGGACAGGACCATCGCCGCCACCAGATCGGGGCGTTCGTGCGCGAGCCCCTGCGCGATCATGCCGCCGATGGAGCAGCCCACGACCACCGCGCCACGCGCCTCGAGCCGGTCGAGCAGGGCGGCGGCGTCGTCCACGAGGCTGTCCATGGCATAGGGCGCCGCGGGCGCCTGCGAGAGCCCGTGCCCGCGCTTGTCGTAGCGGATCACCCGAAGCCGCGCAGGCAGCCGCGCCACCAGCCTGTCCCAAAGCCGCAGATCCGTGCCCAGCGAATTCACGAGCAGCACCGGGCGCCCGGCCGGGTCGCCATCCTCGCGGTAATGCAGGGCGATATCGTCGAGATCGGCAATCAGCATCGCATCACCTCAATAGGGCAGTCCGACATAATTCTCCGCGAGCGCCCGGCGCGCGGCCTCGGAGCTTTCGAGATAGGCGAGCTCGCTTTCCTGGATGCGCTGATCGAAGGCGCTCTGATCCGGGAAGCGGTGCAGCATCGTGGTCATCCACCAGGAGAACCGGGTCGATTTCCACACCCGCGCCAGGGCGCGCTCCGAGTAGCGCTCCACCCCTTCGGATTCGCCGTCCGCGTAGTGCGCCTTGAGTCCCTCGTAGAGGTAATGCACGTCGGAGACGGCGAGGTTGAGCCCCTTCGCGCCCGTGGGCGGCACGATATGCGCGGCATCGCCCACCAGAAACAGCCGCCCCCATTTCATCGGCTCGGCCACGAAGGAGCGCAGCGGGGCGATGGACTTCTCCACGCTCGGCCCGGTGTCGAGGGTCTCGGCGACATCCTGCGGGATGCGCCGGCGCAGCTCGTCCCAGAAGGCGTCATCGGACCACTGCGCGACCTCGTGATCGAGCGGGACCTGGATGTAATAGCGGCTCAGATTCATGTTGCGCATCGAGCACAGCGCGAAGCCGCGCTCATGGTTGGCATAGATGAGCTCGTCATCGGCCGGGCGCGTCTCGGAGAGCACCCCGAGCCAGCCGAAGGGATAGACCCGCTCATAGGTGCGCAGCACGCTGTCGGGGATCGTCTGGCGGCTGACACCGTGAAACCCGTCGCAGCCGGCGACGAAATCGCAATCGATCCGGTGCTCGGTGCCGTCCTTGAGGTAGGTGACATAAGGCGCGTCAGCGTCGAGGTCGTGCGGGGTGACCCCCTCGGCCTCGTCGATGATTACGCCGCCCATCGCGTCGCGCGCGTCGTAGAGGTCGTGCGTGACCTCGGTCTGGCCGTAGACCATCACGCGCTTGTTCACGAGCGCGTCGAAATCGATCCGGAAGCCGCGGTTCTGCGCCGAGAGATAGACGCCGCCATGGACATAGCCCTCGGCATCCATCCGTGCGCCGACCCCGGCCTTGCGCAGCATCTCGACCGTGCCCCATTCTAGCACCCCGGCCCGGATGCGCGAGAGCACGTAGTCGCGCGCACGGCGCTCGAGAATGACCGTGTCGATGCCCGCGCGGTGCAGCAGTTGCGACAGCAGCAGCCCGGCGGGGCCACCCCCGATGATGCAGACCTGGGTGCGCATGCGTTCCTCCCGTTGGCAGGGTGCGGAAAATGATTGTCTGCGTCAATCAAAAAGCGCCGCGCCTGTCAATCACCTTCGGGCAGGGCCGCGAGGGCGCGTGCGAAGAGCCCGGGATCGACATTGCCGCCCGACGCCACCGCGATCACCGCGTCGCCCGCGACGGCGTCGGGGCGAAACAGCGCCGCCGCGAGCGCCACCGCCCCGCCCGGCTCGAGCACGATCTTCAGCCGCAGGAACGCCAGCGCCATCGCCCGCAGCGCCTCGTCCTCGCTCACCACGAGGCCGGGGCCGCAGAGCCGCGCCATGATCGGAAAGGTCAGATCGCCGGGCTGCGGCGTCACGATGGCGTCGCAGATCGAGCCGTCGAGCCGGTCGTTGCGCCGGATCGTACCCGCGGCCAGCGAGCGCGCCGTGTCGTCGAAGCCCTCGGGCTCCACGGGCCGTGCGCGCAGCCCCGGCGCATGGCCCTCCAGCGCGAGCGCGATCCCCGAGGTCAGCCCGCCGCCGCCGCAGCACACCAGCACATCGCCGCCGCTCACGCCCTGCTCGGCCGCCTGCGCGGCGATCTCGAGGCCGGTGCTGCCCTGCCCGGCGATGGTCTGCGGCGCGTCGAACGGCTTGATGAGCGCGAGGCCCCGCTCCTCGGCGAGTTGCGCACCGATGGCGTCGCGGTCCTCGCGGGCGCGGTCATAGAGCACCACCTCGGCGCCGAGCGCGCGGGTATTGGCAATCTTGAGCCGCGGGGCGTCCGACGGCATGATTATCACGGCCCGCACCCCGTGCATCCGCGCCGCGAGCGCCACGCCCTGCGCGTGATTGCCCGATGAAAACGCGATGACGCCGCGCGCCCGCGCCGCCTCCGGCAGCGCCGTAATCGACGCCCAGGCGCCGCGGAACTTGAACGAGCCGGTGTGCTGCAGGCATTCGGCCTTGACCAGCACGCGCCGCCCCGCGATCTCGTCGAGAAACGGCGAGGACAGGAGCGGGGTGCGCCGCGCATGGCCTGCCAGCCGCTCCGCCGCCGCCTCGATCATCGTCAGATCGCTCATGCGCAGAACTCCAGCCAGCGCCGGATCGCGCCGAGGCTCTCCGGCTCGTCGAGAAACGGCACATGCCCGCGCCCGGGCACTTCGGCGAAGATCATGTCGGGCCGCCGCCGGCGCATTTCGGCGGCCGTCTCCGGCGACAGCAGGTCCGAATTCGCCCCCCGGGTCAGCGCGAGCGGCAATCCGGCGCAGCCCTCGAACAGCGCCCAGGGGTCATCCGGCGGGGTGTCCATGGCGGCGAGAAACGCCTCGCGCAGCGCCGGGTCGTAATCGGGCACGAGGCCGTCGGGTGTCTCGGTGAACTGGCGCCGGGCCTCGGCCAGCCAGCGCGCCTCGGGAACGCCCTCGAACCCCGGCAGGTTGCGCGCCATCGCCGCGGCGGCCTGCGCATGGGTGCGTGCATTCGGTGTGCGGCCGAGATGGGTCGCGATGCGCTCCAACGCCGCCGGCTCGATCACAGGGCCGACATCGTTGAGGCACAGCCCCGCCAGCCGCTCCGGCGCGACCGCCGCGAGATACATCCCGATCAGCCCGCCGCGCGAGGTGCCGAGGATCGGCGCGCGCGCGATCGCGAGATGGTCCATCAGCGCAAGTACATCCGCGCCCTCCTGCGCGATCGTGTAGCTTTCAGGCCCCGACCACTGCGAGCGTCCGCGCCCGCGGTAATCCATGCGGACAAGCAGCCGGTCGGGCAGATTCGGGGCGAGATCGTCGAAATCGCGGGCGCTGCGCGTCAGCCCGGCGAGCGCGATCAGCGGCGGCCCGTCGCCTGCGGCCTCGAAGTGAAGGCGCGCGCCGTCGCCTGCGGTGAAGAAGGGCATGGACACCTCCGTTGGCGGCACGGTTGCACAGCCGCGCGGGCGGTGAAAGGCCGAAAACGCCGCCGCGCCGGTGTCGGGGTTTACATCCCCGCAAGGTGCGTTACGCTCCGCAGGCGTGGAAGCTACCCGCAGGCGCTGCGGCCTTCCGAAACCCAATCCGACGCGAGAGAGACAACCGATGAGCCAGGTCAAGCCGGGCGATACCGTCCGCATTCACTACACCGGCACGCTCGAGGACGGGACCGTCTTCGACTCGTCGCAAGGGCGCGAACCGCTCGAATTCACTGTCGGCTCGGGCGAGATCATCCCCGGGCTCGACAATGCGCTGCCGGGAATGGCCGAGGGCGAGAGCAAGACCGTGGCGGTCCCCGCCGACGAAGCCTACGGCCAGCACGACCCGAACGGGCGTCAGCAGGTCCCGCGCGACCAGATCCCTGAGCACATCCCGCTCGATCCCGGCACCGCGCTGCAGATGCAGACCCCGGACGGACAGGCCGTGCCGGTTACCGTGTCCGAAGTCACCGAAGAGGTCGTGGTGCTCGACGCCAATCACCCGCTCGCGGGCAAGGATCTGACCTTCGACGTGGAGATGGTCGAGATCAAGTGATCGCGCCGGGCCGCGCCGCGTTTGGTGCGGCCCCCGCATGCGCTAGGATCGGGGCGAATCGGGCTCCGTCATGCGCATCGCGACCTTCAACGTCCAGAATATGCGGCTGCGCCGGCGTGCCGGGCGCGGTCGCCTTGACGGGGCGCGCGACAGCGATGTCGACGCCGACATGCACCCCGCGGCAGCCGCCCTCGACGATGCGGATCGGCGCCTGACGGCGCGGGTGATCGCCGATCTCGATGCCGATGTGGTCTGCCTGCAGGAAGTCTTCGACCGCGCCACGCTCGATCACTTCCACGACCGTTACCTCAAGCGCACCGGCCTGCCGCCCTATCCGCACCGCATCTGCCTGCCGGGCAATGACGGGCGCGGCCGCGATCTCGCCGTGCTCAGCCGCCATCCGCCCGCCGATGTCGCCAGCCACGCGCATCTGCGTCCCGCCGATCTCGGTATTCCGGTGCCCGAGGGGCAGAAACCGGCCACGCCGCTGTTTCGCCGCGATTGCCTGATGCTGCGCATCGGACGGCTGACGCTCGTGCTGTGCCATTTCAAGGCGCCCTATCCCGACGCCGACAGGGCCTGGGCGGTGCGGCGCATGGAGGCCGAGGGCGTGCGCCGGCTCATAGCGCGGCGCTTCGCCGATCCGGCGGCGGCGCTCTGGCTGATCGCCGGCGATCTCAACGAACCCGCCACCGAGCCGTGCGGCGAGCGCGCCATCGCGCCCATTATCGGGGATTTCAGTGTCGATCTTCTGGCGCGGCTGCCCGAGGCGGAGCGCTGGTCCTTCGCGCTGCCCGATCTGGGGATCACGGGGCGGCCGGATGCGCTGCTGGCCTCGCCGGCGCTGGGACGGGCCTGGCCGCGCGCGCGGCCGCGGGTGCTGCGCGCCGGGATGAGCCGCGAGGTGATGCAGTTCGGCGGCGCCCGGCTGCCGGGGGTGGGCCGGCACCGGCCGCATGCCAGCGATCACGCCGCGCTCGTGGTGGATTTCAAGGGGCTATGAGGCGAGCGCCTTGGCTGCGGGGATCACATGCGCGGCCATCAGCGCATTGAGATCCCCCTGATGCCCGTCCGAGCGCGCCGGGCGGCCGTTATCCGAGGTGATCACCACGCTCAGCCGCAGCGACGGCACCACATAGAGCATCTGCCCGCCATAGCCGCGCGCATAGTAGGCGCGGTGCCCGCCCATCTCGCGCAGGAACCAGCCGTATCCGTATCGGTCCCCGGAAAACCGCGACACCGTGCGCGGCATCCAGGCGCGCAGGATCCACTCGCCGCTGACGACCTGCGCGCCCTCCCAGATCCCGCCGCGGCGGATCATCTCGCCAAAGCGCAGCAGCTCGGCGGGGCGCATCGCCATGTTGTTGCCGCCCATGAATCGGCCCTGGGGATCGCGCGTCCAGGGTGCGAAGCGAAAGCCGAGCGGCGCGGCGAGCCAGTCATTGGCGAGGGCGTGCAGGCTGTGCCCCGTGACCTTCGCGAGCAACGCGCCGAGGACATGGTAACTGCCGGTGGAATACTGCATCGCGGTGCCCGGCGCAGCGACCATGGTTCGCGAGAGCGCATCCGCCACCCAGTCCGCGCTCGCCACCCAGCCGCCGTAATTGGCGCCCGAGGTGCGCTCGAGCCCGGCGCGCATGGTCATCAGATCGCCCATCGTGATCGCCGTGACGCGCGGATCCGCGGCCGCGGGGATCAGCTCCGGCGCGAGATCGCCGAGCGTCGCATCGGGGCCGGGAAGCGCGCCGCGGTCGATCGCGATCCCCGCCAGCGTCGCAACGAGGGTCTTGGACACCGACATCACATTGACCGCGGCGTCCAGCGCCGGGCCGCGCAGCGCCTCGGCGCGCAGGGTCTCGCCGTCCACGGCGATGGTCAGGCTGTGGAGCTGGTCGAGGGCGCGCGCGGCGTCGAATGCGGCGTCGAAGTCGCCCGCGGCGCTCGCGTGTCCCGGGCCGAGCGCCAGCGCGCCCGCCCCGGCCAGGAAATGTCGGCGTCGGATCATCGGCATCACGCGGATCGTAGCGCGCAGGCACTGCGCGGCGCGGCCGCTCGCGCAAGCGTGATCGCTCAGATGTTCTCCGGCTGCGGCATGCCCACGGCGTGATAGCCGCCATCGACATGGATGATCTCGCCGCTCGTGGCGGCGCCGTAATCCGAGATCAGGAAGGCCGCCGTGCCGCCGACGGCCTCCTGCGTCGGGTTGGCGCGCAGCGGCGAATTGAGCTCCGACTGCCGAAAGGTCCGCCGCGCGCCGCCGATCGCGGCGCCCGCGAGCGTCTTCATCGGCCCCGGCGAGACCGCGTTGACGCGAATGCCGTCCGGGCCGAGATCGTTGGCGAGATAGCGTACCGAGGATTCGAGCGCCGCCTTCGCCACGCCCATCGTGTTGTAGAACGGCATCACCCGGCGCGAGCCGAGGAATGTCAGCGTCAGCAGCGTGCCGCCCTCGGGCATCATCGCGCTCGCCCGCCGCGCCGCGTCGATGAAGGAATAGCACGAGATCAGCAGCGTGTTGGTGAAGTTCTCGCGGCTGGTGTCCTTGAAGCGGCCATGCAGTTCGGCCTTGTCGGAGAAGGCGATGGCATGGACGAGGAAATCGAGCTGCCCCCAGCGTGCGGCAAGCGACTCGAAGGCCGCATCCATCGCCGCGTCGTCGCTCACATCGGCGGGCAGCAGGATGTCGGAGCCCACCGAGTCCGCCAGCGGCCCGACCCGCTTGAGCAGGTTCTCGTCCTGGTAGGTGAAGGCGAGCTCGGCGCCCTCCGCGGCACAGGTTCGAGCGATGCCCCAAGCGATGGAGCGCTCATTCGACACCCCCATCACCAGCCCGCGCTTGCCCTTCAGCAGATCCGCCATCCGCGCCGTCCTCCGCCCGATTGCGGCTCAATCCTCGAGCCGGCTCATGACCAGCGTCGCATTGGTGCCGCCAAAGCCGAAACTGTTGCTCAGCACGCTGTCGAGGCGGACATCCTCGCGCAGCGCGGTGACGATCTCTTCGGGCCGCAGCGCCGGGTCGAGGCTTTGGACATTGGCGGAGGCCGCGATGAAATCGCCCTGCATCATCAGGAGCGAATAGATCGCCTCATGCACCCCCGTCGCCCCCAGCGAATGCCCGGTGAGCGATTTCGTGGAGGCGATGGGCGGCACCGCATCGGCACCGAAGACCCTGCGCACCGCCTCGACCTCGGTGACGTCGCCCGCCGGCGTCGAGGTGCCGTGGGCGTTGATGTAGTCGATGCGCCGGCCCTGCGGCAGCGTCGCCAGCGCAAGGCGCATGGAGCGCTCGCCGCCCTCGCCCGAGGGCGCGACCATGTCGTGGCCGTCCGAGGTCGCGCCGTAGCCGGTCAGCTCGGCGTAGATCTTCGCGCCGCGCGCGCGGGCGTGCTCGAGTTCCTCGAGCACCAGCATGCCGCCGCCGCCGGCGATCACGAAGCCGTCGCGCTCGGCATCGAAGGGGCGCGAGGCGGTCTCGGGGGTGTCGTTGTACTTGCTCGACATCGCGCCCATCGCGTCGAACAGGCAGGACAGCGTCCAGTCGATCTCCTCGCCGCCGCCGGCGAAGACGATGTCCTGCTTGCCCATCTGGATGAGCTCGGCGCCGTTGCCGATGCAATGCGCCGAGGTCGAGCACGCCGAGGTGATCGAGTAGTTCACCCCCTTGATGCGGAACGGCGTCGCAAGGCAGGCGGAGTTCGTCGAGGACATGCAGCGCGTGACCATGAACGGCCCCATGCGCTTGGGCCCGCGCCCCTCGCGCACGATGTTGTGCGCGTTGAACAGATGCGAGGTGGACGGCCCGCCGGAGCCGGTCACGAGCCCGGTGCGCTCGTTGGAGACCTCGCCGCCCTCGAGCCCGGAATCGGCGATGGCCTGCTCCATGGCGAGGTAGTTATAGGCCGCGCCGGGACCCATGAAGCGCATCTGGCGCTTGTCGATATGGTCCTCGAGGGTGATGTCGGGCTTGCCGTGGATCTGGCTGCGAAAGTTGTATTCGGTATAGTCCGGCGCGGCACTGATGCCCGAGCGCCCGGCGCGCAGGCTCGCGGCGACCTCATCCGCGTTGTTGCCGATCGGAGAGACGATCCCGATCCCCGTGATGACGACTCGGCGCATGCTGGCCTCCTTCGGCGGGTGAGCCGATCAATCCGTGAACAGACCGACCTTGAGGCCGGTCGCGGTATAGATTTCCTTGCCATCGGCCAGCATCCTGCCATCGGCGATGCCGAGCTTGAGCTTGCGGTCGATGACGCGGGTGAAATCGATCAGGTAGGTCACCTGCTGCGTTGCGGGCGTGACCATGTCGGTGAACTTGACTTCGCCGACGCCGAGCGCGCGGCCGCGCCCCGGCATGCCGCGCCAGCCCAGGCTGAAGCCCGTGAGCTGCCACAGCGCGTCCAGCCCGAGGCAGCCCGGCATCACCGGATCGCCCGGAAAATGGCAGGCGAAGAACCACAGATCCGGCGTGATGTCGAATGTCGCGACGGCGTGGCCCTTGCCGTGCGCGCCACCGTCATCCGACACTTCGGTGATGCGGTCGAACATCAGCATCGGTGGCTCGGGAAGCTGCGCGTTGCCGGGGCCGAAGAGTTCGCCGCGGGCGCATTGCAGCAGGCCTTCCTTGTCGAACGCGCTCGGATACTGCGACATGCTCGGCGGCTCCCTCCTCGAAGATGCGCCCCCTTAGCACTGCGCGCGAAGTGCTGGCAAGCGGGCTGGCGTCGCCGCCCGTCGCCCCGCGCGCCGATTTCCATTTGAAAACCCGGCCCCCGCGTCCCTATATTGCAGGTGATGAACCCGGATTACGCATCCCCGACCGACGACGCCGTCGCGCGCGGCACGCGCTGGCTGGCGCGGGCCGGGCTGCGCCCGACGCGCCAGCGCCTTGCGCTCGCCGCGCTGCTCGTGGGCGACGGAGCCAATCGCCATGTCACCGCCGAGAGCCTCTACTCGGCGACCAAGGACAGCGGCGGGCGGGTCTCGCTCGCCACGGTCTACAACACGCTGCGCGCCTTCTGCGATGCGGGGCTGATGCAGGAAGTGATGGTCGACGGAACGCGCAGCTATTTCGACACCCGCACCGACGATCACCCGCATTTCTTCTGGGAGGATCGCGGCGAGCTGCAGGACGCCCCGGCCGATGAGCTCGAGATCACGCGCCTGCCCGCGCCGCC
>SLQD01000193.1 GCA_007131685.1 Paracoccaceae bacterium
CGAACCACACCAGCGACAGCATCACCGGCACCTCCACGAGCACCCCCACCACCGTGACCAGTGCCGCGATGGAGTTGAGCCCGAACAGCCCGATCGCCACCGCGACGGCCAGCTCGAAGAAGTTCGAGGTGCCGATCATCGCGCAGGGGGCGGCGACCTTGTGCGGCACCCGCCACGCCTTCGCCGCCCAGTACGCCACCGCGAAGATGCCGTAGGACTGGATCAGGAGCGGGATCGCGATCATCACGATGACCAATGGCCGCTCGAGGATCACCTCGCCTTGGAAACCGAACAGCAGCACCACCGTCGCCAGAAGGCCGAGGATCGAGAGCGGCTTCACCCGCCCGGTAAAGCGCGCCACCGCCGCCTCGCCCTCGGCCGGGCTCGCGGCGCCCTGCGTCAGCCGCAGCCGGGTGAGCACCCCGGCCGCGAGCGGGATCACGATATAGAGCACCACCGAGAGCACCAGCGTCTCCCAGGGCACGGAGATGTCGGTCACGCCCAGGAGCAGCGCCACGATCGGCGCATAGGCGAAGATCATGATCGCGTCGTTGAGCGAGACCTGCGCGAGCGTGTAGTTCGGATCGCCCTTGGTGAGCGTGGACCACACGAACACCATCGCCGTGCAGGGGGCCGCGCCCAGAAGGATCATCCCGGCGATATACTGCCCCGCCGTGCCCGGCTCGATGAAGGGCGCGAAGACGAATTCGAAAAACAGCACGCCGAGCGCGGCCATGGTGAAGGGCTTGATCAGCCAGTTCACCGTCAGCGTGATGATCAGCCCCTTGGGCCGCTCATGAATCCGCGCCAGCGAGGTGAAATCCACCCCCACCATCATCGGATAGACCATGAACCAGATCAGCACCGCGACGACGAAGTTGATCGAGCCGTATTCCAGCCCCGCGAGAAACCCGACCACATCAGGCGCGATCTGCCCGAGGCCGAGCCCGGCAATGATCGCCAGCGCGACCCATACGGAGAGATATCGTTCAAAAACAGGCATTCATTCAGACCTTCCTTCTCGATCCATCATTGGCGCACCGAGGCGCGGCCCTGGAACCGGGGCCCTCATGCCGGGGCCGCCTCGGCGCCGCAGAGGGCGCGCAGGCGTGCGGGTCCCACCGGGGCTTCGGCGCGCATCGGCACCACTGCATAACGGGAGGCAGGCGCGTCGCGCACGCGCGCGATCTCGGGGGCCTCGGTCGCGGCGCGCGCGGCCAGCAGCGGATGCGTGGTGCCTGCCGCGGCGAGGCTCGAATTGATCACCCAGCCGAAGGGCGTGATCCCGGCGCGGCCCAGGTCCTCGTGCAGACGCGCAGCCTCGAGAACCGGCGTGGTCTCGGGCAGGGTCACGACCAGGATCTTCGTCTGCTCCGGGTCCTGCAGGCGCATCATCGGCGTGGTCATGCGCGCCGCCCCCTCGCCCGCGTGGCGCAGCGTCTCGCGGTGATAGGAGCCCGTCGCATCCAGCAGCAGAAGCGTGTGCCCGGGCGGTGCGGTATCCGTCACCACGAAGCGCTTGGAGGCCTCGCGGATGGTCCGCGAGAAGGCCTGAAACACCGCGATCTCCTCGGTGCAGGGCGAGCGCAGGTCCTCCTCCAGCATGGCGCGGCCCTGCGCATCGAGGGACTTGCCGCGGGTCGCCATGATGTGATCGCGGTAGGCTTGGGTCTCGACCTCGGGGTCGATCCGGCTGACGGTCAGGTTCTCCACATCGCCCGCGAGCGTCTCGGTCAGATGCGCGGCGGGATCGGTCGTCGTCAACGGCACGTTATGCCCGCGCGCGGCGAGCTCCACCGCGACGGCGGCGGCGGTCGTGGTCTTGCCGACGCCGCCCTTGCCCATGGTCATGATCAGGCCCTTGCCGGGACGTTCCAGATCGTCGATCAGGCGGCCCAGCGGCGGCAGGTCCGGCAGGGCATCCGCCGAAGCCGCCGGCTGCAGATCGACCGGCTGCGCCATCCGGCGCAGCGCCTCGAGCCCGACGAGGTTCTTTTGGCGCAGCTCGAACCGGCTCTGCGGCATGGCGGCGAGATGCGCATCCGACAGGCTCTCAACCGCCGCGGCGTAGCGCGCGCGCTGCTTCTCCAGCCCGGCCAACGGTCCGAGACAGGAGGCATCGCCCTTGCCCTCTTCCAGAAACCCGCTCCAGGCACCGGGCAGTTGCAGCAGGCGGATGGTGTGGCCGGTGGGCGCTGTATCAAGAATGAAATGATCGAAGCGCTCCGTCACCGCATCTTCGGTCAAGTGCACCGTGAACTCGTCGAAGGCCGCGATCTCGGTCGTAAAGGCGCCCGAGAGCTGTTCCTCCATGCCCTTGGGCACCGACTCGGGCAGGCTGCCGCGCACCGGGCCGAGGATGCGGTCGCGGTAGTCCTGCGCCGCCGCCTCGGGGTCGATCTCCAGCGCGCTCTCGTTCGTGACCGCGGCAATCGGGGTGATCGCGTTGCCGATCTCCTGCCCGAAGACCGGGCCGACATTCGAGGCCGGATCGGTGTTGACCAGCAGCACGGTCCGGCCCGAATCCGCCAGGTTGACAGCCGTCGCGCAGGCCAGCGAGGTCTTGCCCACGCCCCCCTTGCCGGTCAGGAAAACGAATTCCGGCAGATCGTCGAACATGGTTTCTCCTTCGCCCATGCGCGATGAGCGTTTGCAGGGCCATCCCGGCCCCGCCAGGTGCAATCGGTGGATCGTAATGCCTCCGCTTCAGCAGCAGGCGCCGGATTTCTCCTTTTCGGGCGCCGTCTGCGTCGCCTCCGACGGGTTGCCACAGCAGGTCGTCCCGGTAGCGCCCGCATCGGGGATGAGCTTGTCGGCCAGCCCGAGGATCGTCTTGCCGGAGACCTCCCTGACCATGCGGCCAACGGTGATCGCCTCGCGCATGGCGGCATCACTCATGCCCAGCTCGCGCGACTTCGTCGCATGATGCTTCAGCCACGGCTCGCAGCTTGCCCCGAAGGCCGCCCCGAGCGCGATCAGCTCGCGCACGGCCTCGGTCACCTCGATCTCGGGCGCGGCGATCCCGGCCCAGCCGGCCAGTTCCGCGCGCGCGGGGTAGCCAGTTCCGCGCGCGCGGCGTAGCGGGCCGTCGAGACGATCTCGCCATCCACCATTATGGCCGGCAGAGCGTCGGTGCCCTGCTCCTCCATCAACGTCTTGATCGCGGGGTTCGCGAGGAACTCGGTCGGCTCCTGCCCCAGATTGATGCGGCGCAACCCGGTTCCCTGCGCCTTGAGCCAGTCCGGGTCGGCGGCGAAATCGATCAGCGTCTGCTCGACATCGGTGCCGCAGATCCCGGTCGAGCAGCACATGGCCGGGTCATAGAGGGTGATACTGGTCATTGGTCGGTCTCCTCGGGAACGCAGCCTTGCGGGGTGTAGCAGCAGGGCGCGCCCGCCTCGGCATCACGCGCCTCGATCATTTCGATCAGCGCGTGCAGCGGTGCAAGCACCTGCGGGTCGAGCGAGTAGCATATGCGCGGACGCTCGATCGTGCCGACAACGAGCCCCGACGCCTTGAGAATGCGCAGATGCTCGGAGACGGTGGATTGGGCCAGCCCGACCTTTTCCACGATGTCGCCTCCGATGCATCCGGGCCGCGACAGCAGGAAGGCGATGATCTTCACCCGCGCAGGATGCGCCAGCGCCTTTGCGACCGCGGCCGTCGCCTCGGCGTCGATCGTCTGCGGGTCGTGCGGCGGGGCGCGATCGAGCATCGACAAACCCTTCTCCGTTTATCGTCGAAGGGCGATATACCAGCAGGCGAAGGACGGCACAAGGGCGGCGACGCGTGCCATGACATTGCGTCGCACGCCGTCGGCGCAAGCCGGCCGGCGCCGACTAACGGCGCTCAGTGGTCGGTCACGCCTCCACCTCCAGCGCCAGCGCGATGCCCTGGCCGCCCCCGATGCACAGCGTCACGATCCCGCGGCGCAGCCCGTCGCGCTTCATCGAATGCAGAAGCCGCGTCGTCAGAACCGCACCGGTTGCCCCGATCGGATGGCCATGCGCGATGGCGCCGCCCTCGACATTGCAGATATCGGCGGGCAGTCCGAGCTCGCGCTGCACGGCGATCGCGATCGCCGCGAAGGCCTCGTTGATCTCGACGCGCTCGACATCGCCGATCTTCCAGCCGGCCCGCTTCATCGCCTGTTTCACCGCCGGAACGGGGCCGATGCCGAACAGCCCCGGCTCGACGGCACCGACGCCGAACGCGACCAGGCTCCCCGCCGGCTCCAGTCCGTTCGCCTCGGCGGCCGCGCGCCCGGCCACGATCATTGCCGCCGCGCCCGTATTCAGCCCGGGTGCGTTGCCCGCGGTGATCCTGCCTTCCTTGCGGAAGGCGGGCTTCATGCGCGCCAGCGACCCGGCGGTGGTATCGGCGCGGTTGTGCTCATCGGCATCGAAGGTCTCGGGGCCCTTGCGGCCCCTCACCTCGACCGGCACGATCTCGGCAGCGAAATCCCCCGCGGCCTGCGCCTTCGAGAAGCTTTGCTGCGAGCGCGCGGCCCAGGCGTCCTGATCTTCGCGGCTGATGTCGTATTCGCTCACGAGATCCTCGGTGTGCCAGCCCGAGTGCTGGTCGGAGAAGGCATCGTTCAACCCGTCGAACAGCATCGCGTCATAGATCTGCGCGTGGCCCATGCGATGGCCCCAGCGCCCGCCGGGCATCAGATACGGCGCGCGGTCCATGTTCTCCATTCCGCCGGCGATCATGACATCGGCCAGCCCCAGCCAGATTTCCTGGGCCGCCGACGCGATTGCCTGCGCGCCCGAGCCGCAGACCCGGTTGACCGTTAGCGCCGGCGCGCCCACCGGCACATCGGCGTGGATCGCCGCCTGGCGGGCGGGGTTCATCTTGTTGCCGGCCTGGATCACGTTGCCGAGCACCACGCCGTCGATCCGGGCCGGATCGATCCCGGCGCGGCGCAGCGACTCGCGAATGGCCGCAGCGCCCAGATCTGTGGCGGGGACCGATTTCAATGATCCGCCATAGGTGCCGATCGCGGTGCGGACGGGGTAGCAGATGACAGCGTCGGTAGGCGGCATGGCGGTTTCCTTTCCAGTCCAACGGGGCGAGACTATCAGGAGCCGCAATCGCGGCTATGACCTGCATCAATACGGGATGGGGATGCTCGACGCAGGCCGACCGCGCCCCAGTCCGCAGCTGCATGAAGCCTCGAACCAGGGCCCGCATCGCCGATGCCGCACCATCGCCGTGTTTCCCTGACAGGACGATTCCGCGGCGGGCACGAATGGCCGGTCCGGGCCGGTGTGCCCCGGTCGGCCACGCCCGGTGAGCGCAACGAGGCTTGCCTTTTCCACCACCGGTGGCGGTGCGGTGCCGTCATCGGGCGGAGATCAGGCCGATCGCCCGGCACCTGCAGGCCGGCGGCCGGATCGCGACGCGCGCAACCGGCCTCGCATTGACGGGCAGGTCTTGAGGGGATATTCCTTCAAAAGGCCATTGGATCGTTTTTCATCCGAGGGCTTGCGGGAGGCCGTCATGCACGAACTGCCTCGGATGAACAGCGCGCATGCAATGCGTCTCGAGGCGTCGGCCGGACTGTTCCGCCCTCGGGGCGGCGCGGCCGGCCGGAATGCAGATGGCTGGGGGCTGGCCTTTCCCGAGGGACGTGGCGCACGCATCTGCAAGGCGCCCGCGCCCGCCCGTGACAGCCGATGCCTCGGCTTGCTGTCGGCATGCGGGCTGCGCAACGATACCGTGATCGCCCGTATCCGTCGCGCCATTCCATCCAGGACGGGGTCCAGCCATGCCGCCAAGCACCCCTGTCGAAACGCTCACCCACCACCTCGGCGAAAGCGAGGACCTCACCCTGCACAAGAACCTGCACATGAACTGGTCCGCGATGACGTGAGACCCTTCGGCCCTTTTCGGCGGGGCGCGCAAGGGCGCCTCCGAGACGGCGCAAGGGTTCTTCGCACTTGCCGGGGCGCCCCGGCCGGCAGGGAGATTTCGGGCAGGGCGAAAGCGCTGATGGCTCTGGCGACAGGCATCCCTGAGCCCGGTGAAGGCTGCTTCGCCTCGCGCGCGAAGGCGGCACCAACGCCGGGGGCAATCCGCCGGGGCGTGATCGAGACGATCGCAGCGCGTGTCTGCATGCGCGGCGCGCCATCCTTCACCTGCGGCGCGCAGGCGCTCGCGGCATTCGACCAGTTCCGCGAGGAGCCCAGCGCGCCGCCTGAATCTCACGAGAGCCCGGCATGACCGAGTCGACGATCCTGACCGACACGATGCGCGAACGCGTGAACGTGGCGTTGCTGGCGTCGAGCCAGGCGCTGTTCCTGATCGCGGCGATCACCGTGATGACGCTGAGCGGCGTGGTCGGGCGCGATCTGGCACCGTCGCCGGCGCTCGCCACCCTGCCCGTGGCGCTGATGATGCTGGGCACCGTCACGGTGACGCTGCCGGCCTCGCTCCTGATGAAGCGGATCGGGCGTCGTGCCGGGTTCCTGATCGGCACGATCGGCGGCGGGGTCGGCGGCGGCACCGTGGCCGCTCTCGGGGTCGTTGCAGACTCGTTCCTGCTGTTCAGCCTCGGCAATCTGCTGCTCGGCGTCTATCAGGCCTTTGCCATGTATTACCGCTTCGCCGCCGCCGATGCGGCGAGCGAGAGCTTTCGCTCGAAGGCGATCTCGCTGGTCATGGCCGGCGGGGTGGTTGCGGCCTTCCTCGGGCCTTGGAACGCCAATTACGGGCAGGCGGTGCTCGCCGCCACGCCGCAGGCCGGGCCTTACCTGGTCGTCACCGGTCTGTCGGTGCTGGCCTCGATCCTGGTCGGGCTGTTGCGGATTCCGCCGGCGGCGGAGCCGAAGGGCGGCGCGCAGCGCCCGATGCGCGAGATCGCCGCGCGGCCGCGTTTTGCGGTGGCGCTGGCTTCGGCCGCGATCGGCTATGCGGTGATGGTCCTGGTGATGACCGCGACGCCGCTGGCGATGCGGGATGCGGGCTTCGAGATGGCGCAGGCGGCCTTCGTCATGCAGTGGCATGTGCTGGGCATGTTCGCGCCGTCCTTCGTCACCGGCAGCCTGATCGCGCGCTTCGGCGTGCGGCGCATCCTGGCCGCGGGCGGCGTCCTCCTGCTGCTCTCGGGGGCGACGGCGATCTCGGGGCAGACGCTCGCGCATTTCTGGGTGGCGCTGGTCGCGCTCGGCGTGGGCTGGAACTTTCTGTTCATCGGCGGCTCGACCATGCTGACCGCGCTGCACACCCCGGACGAGCGCGGCAAGGTTCAGGGGGTCAATGACCTCGTGGTGTTCGGGCTGGTGGCGCTGGGGTCGCTCATGGCCGGCACGCTCCTGCATCAGATCGGCTGGCCGGGGCTCAACCTCGCCGTATCGCCCTTCGTGGTGCTGGCGCTGGCGGCGGTGGCCTGGCTGAGCCTGCGCGAACGCTCGGCCGAGGCCGCCGCGAAAACATGACGACACCTCCCCCGATACACTGGACCGAAACATGAAAGTCACCATCATCGTCAACGATCCGCCCTATGGCACCGAGCGGCTCTACAACGCGCTGCGGCTGGGCCACGCGCTCGTGAAGCGCGACCCGCAAAGTGAGGTCACGGTGTTTCTGATGGCCGATGCGGTGAGCGGCGCCAAGGCCGGGCAGAAAACACCCGACGGCTTCTACAACGTCGAGCGCATGCTCGAGCGTTTCCGCTCCGGCAAGGGGCGGATCCTGCTGTGCGGCACCTGCATGGATGCGCGCGGGCTCGCGGATGCGGACATGATGGAGGGGGCCGAACGCTCGACCATGGACGAACTGGCCGAGGCCACGGCGACCGCCGACAAGGTGCTCGTGTTCTGAACCGCGGGATCGGGGGCCGCCACAGAATTCTTGCTGCCCGCGCCGTCCGGCTGTGCAGTGGGATGGCCAACGCCGGCCGAGGCCGGGCCGCGGCAGGTCATCCGGCCTGTCAGCCCCATGGCTCGACCTCGACGGGCAGTCCCGCCGCCTTCCATTCGGGCAGGCCGTCCTCGAGCCTGCGCACCTTGTATCCGCGCTTGCGCAGTTCGGCGACGGCGTCGAAGGACAGCACGCAGTAGGGCCCGCGACAATAGGCGACGATCTCCTGGCCGGGATCGAGCTCGGCGAGGCGCGTCTCCAGCGCTTCGAGCGGCATGTTGAGCGCACCGGGCAGATGGCCGGCGGCATATTCGTCGGCCGGGCGCGTGTCGAGCACGGTGACCGAGCCGGCGCGCATCCGCTCCATCAGATCGCTGCGCGACACCGGCTCGAGGCTGTCGCGGCTGGCGAAATAATCCGCGATGATGCGATCCACCTCAGCCAGCCCGATCCCGGCCACCCGCCGCAGCGCGGCCAGCAAGTCCAGCACCGCGTCGTCGGCCAGCGCGTAGAAGATGAACTTGCCCTCGCGCCGGGTCGTCACCAGACCGGCGCGGCGCAGCTGCTGCAGGTGATGCGACGCATTGGCCATCGCCAGCCCGGCACGCTGCGCCAGCGCATCGACGCTGCACTCGCCTTGCGCGAGATGCTCGAGCAGCTCCAGCCGGTCGGGGTGGCTGAGCGTCTTGGCCACCAGCGCGAACTGCGCCAGCAGCGCCTGTTTCGGGCTCCGGGTTGACATCGCCATGGCTCCGATATTATGTTACTCCAACTATTATTTGAATGACATGAGGCGCACGGACCGTCAACCCCGCGGCTCCCCGCGCGACCACGGGCGAGCCAATCATGACGACGCAGCGGAAGGGGTTACCTGCGCTGATCCGGGCCACCTAGCCTAAGATACTCGCGCGGATCGCGAGCAGTTCGTCCACCAGCTGATCCGGGTGCTGCTGGTGGGCTTCGCCATCGGCATGAGGCGCTTCGTCGTGCCGGCGCTGGCCTTGCCCGAGTCCATCAGCTCGCGAAGCCGCCGGATCACGGCGGCATTCTCGGGGTCGCAGTCGATGAAATCGCCCAGTAAGACGATGCGCCTGTCCGCCTCAGGATGGCGCCAAGCGCTGTCGCGGCGCTCCCACCCGAGCGTGTCGAGCGCTGCGTGAAGCTTGGCGCTCTGGCCGTGAAAGTCGGGTATGATGTCAATCATGCCCATGCATTCGTCCTTCTGCCGTGTGATTGCTTCGATGTTTCCACCAGGCCGTAGCGCGCCCGCTGCGGCGGTGGTCGCTACGTGCCGGGATACGCCTCGAACATCCCCGACGCCGCGCCGTCGTTGCGCGCAAGCGCCGCGTGGTCCCGGGCAAGCCGCGTGATGATGTCGCCGCACTCGACCACGCTGGCGCTGGGATGCGCCAGAACCCCGGCCGGATCGATAAGCCCGAGCATGTTCCCGGCGATCGCCCCCGTGGAGTCGCTGTCGCCGCCATGGGTCACCGCGATCCGCAGGCCTTGCCCGGAATCCTCGGCGCAAAGGCAGGCGTAGAGCGCGATCGCCAGCGCCTCTTCCGCGGTCCAGCCACCGCCCAGGGCCTCGACCGTCTCCGCGCGACCGTCCCGAGGCGCATTCAGCGCAGCTTGCAGTGCTGCGGCGGTCTCGTCGCCGTGCTCGAGGCGCGCATATTGCCCCGCCGCGTCGCGCGCCGCCTCCTCGAGCTTAGCACCTTCCGCCACATCGGCGAGCATCTCTGCCCAGGCCGCCGCCGCGAGTTGCCCCGTCGGATGCCCATGGGTCAGCGCCGAGGACTCGATGGCATACTCGCGAACATGCGAACGCGGGACCATCAGCGCCACCGGCGCCACCCGCATGATCGTCCCGCACCCCTTGCTGTCGTTGTTCGCCGGTGCGCCCAGCCGGGGGCTTTCGCCAAGGGCGGACAGGCAGGTGTTGCCGGGCGCGCGCACCGCCCAGAGCCGAGGATCCGCGATCAGCCCGGTCTCGTCGGTCTGCTTGCACGGCGTGCCACCCTGCGTGCGATACCAGCGCAGGAGCGCATCATGCACCACCGAGGGCAGGTGGCAGATGCCCTTGAGCGTGCCGCGCACCCGCGCGCGGATCAGACCCTCGGCGGTGAAGAGCGTCATCTGCGTATCGTCGGTGATCGCGCCGCGCAGCCCCTGATGCGGGGGCAGCTCGCACAGGCCTTGGGGAAACCGGCGCCGGATCTCTGACAGCGACAGGAACTCGATCTCGGCACCGAGGCTGTCGCCGATCGCGCCTGCCAGCAGGCTGGTGTGCAGCCGGATGCCCGGAAGGCCGTCATGGCGCGCCCGCTCGACGATCCAGCGCTCCTGCTCGGGCGTTTCCACCGCCCCCGGACGCGCCGCGCGCACCGCATCGATGGCGGCTTTGGCCGACCATGCGCGCTCTGTGAGAATGAGCGCCGCGATCGTCCCGGCGCGCCCCAGCCCGCCGCGGCAATGCACCAGCACGCGGCCACCGCCTTCGAGGATGCGGTGCAGCTGCGGGGCGAGCCCGCGCCAGCTCTGCATTGCGTCTTCACCGGGCACATCGACATCCCGGACCGGCAGATGATGCCATGCCATCCCGCGCGCGCGCACTCCGTCGGCCAGCCCGGTAGCGCCGAGGTGCTCGATCTCGTCATCCTCGAGCAGGGTGACGACCG
>SLQD01000248.1 GCA_007131685.1 Paracoccaceae bacterium
CGCCCAACCGCGAGGACGATCCGCTCCCGGTGCCGGATCTGTCATCGGTGGTGCCGGGGCGGCCGCCGGGATTCTGCACGGGCTGTCCGGAGCGGCCGATCTTCGCCGCGCTCAAGCTCGTCGAGGAAGAACTCGGCCAGCACCAGATCTCGGGCGATATCGGCTGTCACCTCTTCGGCTCGCTGCCGCCCTTCGAGATCGGCGGGCAGACGATGGGCTACGGGCTCGGCCCGGCCTCGAACGCCGCCTTTGATGGCGGCGGCGAGAAGCGCGCGATCTCGCTTCTGGGCGATGGCGGCTTCTGGCATAACGGGCTTTCCTCGTCGATCACCAACGCGGTGTTCAACAACTCCGACACCGTTACCGTGATCATCGACAACTATTACTCCGCCGCCACCGGCGGCCAGGATGTGCCCTCCTCGCGCGCCGACAACCCCTCGAAATCCACCGGCCACCCGATCTCCGACGCGCTGCGCGGCGTGGGCGTGAAATGGGTGCGCCAGATCGACAACACCTACAATGTCGGGCGCATGCGCGACACGCTCAAGGAGGCGCTGACAACGGATCATCAGGGGCCGAAGGTGATCGTGGCGTCGTCGGAATGCATGCTCAACCGTCAGCGCCGCGAAAAGCCGCTCAAGGCGCAGGCGATAAAGGGGGGCCGGCGCGTCGAGCGGCCGAAATTCGGCGTGGACGAGGATGTCTGCACCGGCGATCACGCCTGCATGCGGCTGTCGGGCTGCCCGTCGCTGTCGGTGCGCCACACGGGCGATCCGCTGCGCGACGACCCGGTGGCCAGCATCGACCAGTCCTGCGTCGGCTGCGGCAATTGCGGCGAGGTGGCAGAGGCGGCGGTGCTGTGCCCGTCCTTCTACCGCGCCGATGTCATCTCCAATCCGGGCCCCGTTGAGCGTGCCGCGGCGCGGCTGCGCGGGCGGGTGATCGGCTGGCTGCAGGCGCGCCGGCGCGCGAAGCGGCTCGATTTCGCACAGGTGCGCTCATGAACGAGCAGACGGCGGCCCTCACCGCGCGGCGCCGCGACGCGCGGGTGGACTCGATCATCAAGATCGCGGTGATGGCGGTGGGCGGACAGGGCGGCGGGGTGCTCACCGGCTGGATCGAGGATGTGGCCCGGCGCAACGGCTATGCCGCGCAGGCCACTTCCGTTGCCGGCGTCGCCCAGCGCACGGGCGCCACGATCTACTATGTCGAGATGGCGCCGCGAACGGACGGCCCCGACCCGGTCTTCTCCCTGATGCCCGCGGCGGGGGATGTGGACATCCTCGTCGCCGCCGAGATGATGGAGGCCGGGCGCGGTATCATGCGCGGCTTCGTGACCCCGGAGCGCACCACGCTCATCGCCTCCAGCCATCGCGCGCTCGCCGTGTCGGAAAAGACGGTGCCGGGAGACGGCATCGCGAATGCCGACGAGGTCCGCGGCGCGGCGGAGGCCGCCGCCTCGCGCTGCATCATCTTCGACATGGAGCGCATGGCCGTCGAGGCCGGGTCGGTCATCTCGGCGAGCCTGTTCGGCGGGCTCGCCGGATCGGGCGCCCTGCCATTCGCGCGCGAAAGCTTCGAGGAGTCGATCCGCGCCTCGGGTCGCGGCGTGGAGGCAAGCCTGCGCGCCTTCGCGCACGCCTTCGATGCCGCCCGGGCTGAGGCACCGACCGCGAAAACCACTCAAGCCGCGCCCGGCTCGCCCCGCCCGGCCGGGCCGGATAAGCTGCTGCGCGAATGGGATAGCCTGCACGCCGAGATCGCCGCGATGCCGGAGCCCGTGCGCGCGCTTGCCGGGCCCGGGCTGCGCAAGGTCGTCGATTTCCAGGACCTCGCCTATGGGCGCGAATATCTCGACCGCCTCAATGCGGTGCTCGCCGAGGACGACCCGGCGCGCGATCACGCCCTCGGCGCGGCGGCGGCGAAATACATCGCCAACGCGATGGCCTATGACGACGTGATCCGGGTCGCCGACCTCAAGACCCGCGCAAGCCGCTTTGCGCGGGTGCGTGGCGAGGTCGGCGTCGATGCGGCGCAGGTGCTGCGGCTGACGGAATTCATGCATCCGCGCGGCGCGGAGATCTGCGGCCTGCTCCCCGCCCGGCTCGGCGCGCGCATCGAGGCGAGCCCGCGCGCGATGCGGCTGATGGACAGGCTTTTCAGTCGCGGCCGCCGGCTTCGCACGGACGGACTGTGGGCCTTCATGCAGCTCTATGTCGTCGGCGGGCTGCGCCGCTGGCGCCGCGGCACGCTGCGCCATCATGTCGAAATGCAACATCTCGAGGACTGGCTGCGCCGCGCCCTGCACTACCGCGCGCAGGACTACGACCTCGCCGTCGAGGTGCTCGGCTGCCGACGGCTCATCAAGGGGTATTCGGACACGCATGCCCGCGGACTGTCGAAATACGACCGCGTGATGGCGGGGATCGCACTGGTGGCCGGTCGCGACGATGCCGCCGACTGGGCCCGCCGGCTACGCGAGGCGGCGCTTCAGGACCCCGAGGGAAAGGCGCTCGACGGCGCGCTCGCCACGATCCGCTCCTTTTCCTGAAGCCGGCACGGGTGCCGGCGGGGCGGCTGCCGCGCCGCCGAAATCAACGCGGCACGGCCGCACCGCGTCGGCCCGCCGGGCCGGCCGCCCGGC
>SLQD01000115.1 GCA_007131685.1 Paracoccaceae bacterium
GGCGAGGTGGCGCTCTGGCTCGACGGCGAGCGCCATGTGCTCAAGCTCACGCTCGGCGCGCTTGCCGAGCTCGAGGCGGGGATGCAGGCGGACTCGCTCGTCGCGCTCGTCGAGCGGTTCGAGGGCGGGAGGTTCTCGAGCCGCGACGTGCTTGCGCTGATCGTGGCAGGGCTGCGCGGCGGCGGCTGGCAGGGCACGGCGGAGGATCTGCGCTGTGTCGAGATCCGTGGCGGGCCGGTGGAGGCGGCGCGGGTCGCCGCACTTCTGCTGGCACGGGCCTTCGCGGTGCCGGGCACGGCATGAGCGGGTTCGACTGGCCGGCGCTGATGCGGGCGGGGCTGCACGAGCTGCGGCTCGAGCCGGCGCGGTTCTGGGCGCTCACGCCGGTGGAGCTGCTGATCATGCTCGGGATCGAGGCGGGCAGCGCCCCGGTCACCCGCGCGCGGCTGGAGGAGCTGGCCGCGCGCTTTCCCGACAACCCATAGGGGGCGGATGATGGATCCGGAGGAATTCGAGGAGCAGCTCGCGGCGCTCGAGGTGCAGCTGGGCAGTGCGCAGAGCGTGACGGCGGCGTTTGACGCCGAGCTGCAGGGCATGAACAGCGCGCTCGTGATGACCGGTCGCGAGGTGGACACGCTGTCGCGCGGGATCGGCACCGGGCTGCGCCGGGCCTTCGACGGGCTCGCCCTTGACGGGATGCGGCTGTCGGATGCGCTGCGGCAGGTGGCGTCGAGCATGGTGGACTCGATGTACAACATCGCCATGCGGCCGGTGCAGGAGGCCGTGGGCGGCGCGATCGCGCGCGGGCTCGGGGGGCTGATGCCCTTCGCCGATGGTGGCAGCTTCGCGCAGGGGCGGGTGATGCCCTTCGCCGATGGCGGCATCGTCTCCGCACCGACGGCGTTTCCGATGCGCGGCGGCGCGACTGGCCTGATGGGCGAGGCGGGGCCCGAGGCGATCATGCCGCTGGCGCGCGGGGCCGATGGCAAGCTCGGCGTGCGCGCGGGCGATGGCGGCGGGCGGGCGCCGCAGGTGGTGATGAACATCAGCACCAATGATGTCGAGGGCTTTCGCCGCAGCCAGTCCCAGATCGCCGCGCAGATGGGCCGGGCCCTCGCGCGCGGCCAGCGCAACAGGTGATCCGAGATGGCATTTCACGAGGTCAGTTTTCCCCGCAATCTCAGCTTCGGCGCGATCGGCGGGCCCGAGCGGCGCACCGAGATCGTCACGCTGGCGAGCGGGCACGAGGAGCGCAACGCGCCCTGGGCCCATGCGCGGCGGCGCTACGATGCGGGGATGGGGTTGCGCTCGCTGGACGATCTGGAGGCGCTCATCGCCTTCTTCGAGGCGCGGGGCGGGCAGCTGCACGGGTTTCGCTGGCGTGACTGGGCGGACTACAAGTCCTGCGCGCCGTCGCGCGATCCCGAGGCCGGCGACCAAGTCATCGGCTACGGCGACGGGGTGACGCGGGACTTCCAGCTCGTCAAGCGCTATCGCTCCGGGCCGCACAGCTATGACCGGCCGATCACCAAGCCGCTGCGCGGTTCGGTGCGTGTCGGGCTGTCGGATGACCGGCTCGAGTCGAAGGTGCATTGGAGCGTCGACGAGACGACGGGCATCGTGCGCTTCGTCACCCCGCCCGGCGGCGGGGCGCGCATCACGGCCGGGTTTCTCTTCGATGTGCCGGTGCGCTTCGACACCGACAGCATCCAGGTCTCGGTGGCGAGCTTTCATGCCGGCGAGGTGCCGAGCGTTCCTGTCCTGGAGGTGCGGGTATGAGCGATCTGGCGGCGCATCTTCGCAGCGGGGCGACCACCGTCGCGCGGGCCTGGGCACTCGAGCGGGCCGATGGGGTGGTCATGGGTTTCACCGACCACGACCGTGATCTTGCCTTCGACGGGGTCACCTTTCGCGCCGACTCCGGGCTGAGCGCGCGGGCGCTCGCCCAGAGCACCGGGCTTGCGGTGGACAACACCGAGGCCGCCGGGGCCCTTTCGGACGCGGCGCTGCGCGAGGAGGACATTCTCGCGGGGCGCTATGACGGGGCGGCGCTGCGCATCTGGGAGGTCAACTGGGCCGATGTGGCGCAGCGGCGGATGATCTTTCGCGGCACGCTGGGCGAGATCACCCGCGCCGACGGGGCGTTTCGCGCCGAGCTGCGCGGGCTGGCCGAGGCGCTCGGCCAGCCGCAGGGGCGGGTCTATCAGGGGGGTCTGCGCGGCGGTGCTGGGCGATGCGGCCTGCGGGGTGGATCTTTCGCAGCCGGGAATGTCGTCCGAGCGGCCGGCCGAGGCGGTCGAGGGCAGCCGGGTGTTTCGCTTCGAGGAGTTCGCGGGCTTCGAGGAACGCTGGTTCGAGAAGGGGCGGCTTCGCGTGCTTTCGGGCGCGGCGCAGGGGCTTTACGGCGTGATCAAGAACGACCGCATGAACGGTGCGGGTCGCAGGATCGAGCTCTGGGAGCCGATCCCGGCGGATGTGGCGCCGGGCGACATGCTGCGCATCGAGGCCGGGTGCGACAAGCGCGCCGCGACCTGCCGGCTCAAATTCGGCAATTTCGTCAATTTCCGCGGCTTTCCCCACATTCCGGGCGAGGACTGGCTGATGGCAGTGCCGCGTTCGGACGGCGTCAATGACGGCGGGAGTTGGTCGTGAGCGGGCGCGCGGATGTTGTCGCCGAGGCGCGGCGCTGGATCGGCACGCCCTACCGCCACCAGGCGAGCTGCCGGGGCGCAGGGTGCGATTGTCTCGGGCTGTTGCGCGGGATCTGGCGTGCGCTTCACGGCGCGGAGCCCGAACCCGTGCCGCCCTATACGCCGGACTGGTCCGAGCCGGCACGCGAGGAGGTGCTATGGCGCGCGGCGCGGCGCAACCTGGCGGAGAAGTCTCTCGGCGCGGTGGCGGCGGGGGATGTGATCCTGTTTCGCATGCGTGACGGCGCGGTGGCCAAGCATCTGGGCGTGCAGGCCGAAACGGGGGCCGCGGCAAGCTTTGTGCATGCCTTTTCGGGCCACGGTGTGGTCGAGAGCCCGCTGGGAGCGCCGTGGCGACGGCGCATAGCTGCGCGGTTCGAATTTCCCTTTGGAGGTCAGTGATGGCGACAATCGTGCTTTCGGCGGTCGGGGGTGCGGCCGGGGCCGGCGTCGGCGGGAGCCTGCTCGGGCTGTCCGGGGCGGTGATCGGCCGGGCGGCGGGGGCCGTGGTCGGACGGATGATCGACCAGCGGCTGCTCGGGCTGGGCAGCGAGGCGGTGGAGACCGGCCGGATCGACCGGCTGCGGCTGACCGGGGCGAGCGAGGGCAGCCCGATCGCGCGGCAATGGGGGCGCGTGCGTGTCGCCGGGCAGGTGATCTGGGCGTCGCGGTTTCTCGAGGACAGCGCCACCACGGGCGGCGGCAAGGGATCGCCGCAGCCCGAGGTGACGGAGTTCAGCTATTCGATCAGCCTGGCGCTGGCGCTCGGCAAGGGGGAAATCCTCGGTGTGGGGCGCGTCTGGGCCGATGGCGAGGAGATCGACCGCACCGGGATGCAGATGCGCGTCTACACCGGCAGCGATGATCAACTCCCGGACCCGAAGGTCGAGGCCGTCGAGGGGCAGGGGATGGCGCCCGCCTATCGCGGCACCGCCTATGTCGTGTTCGAGGATCTCGATCTCGGCCGGTTCGGCAACCGCGTGCCGCAGTTCAGCTTCGAGGTGCTGCGCGCGGCGGATGCGCCGGAGGCTTCGGTGCTGTCCGATCTCTTGCGCGGGGTGGCGCTGATTCCGGGGACGGGGGAGTATTCGCTGGCGACGACGCCGGTGCATTACGATTTCGGCCCCGGCGAGAAGGAGGCGATCAACGTCAACAGCCCGGCGGGGGGCACGGATCTCGAGGTGTCGCTCGAGGCACTGGGCACCGAGCTTCCGTGCTGCGAGGCGGTGGCGATGGTGGTGTCCTGGTTCGGGGATGATCTGCGCGCGGGCCAGTGCGAACTGCGGCCCAAGGTCGAGCAGGGGGACTTCGACGGGGTGGGGATGCCCTGGCGCGTCTCCGGGCTCGGGCGCTGCGAGGCCGAGGAGGTGCCCGAATTCGAGGGTCGGCCCGTCTATGGTGGAACACCGGCGGACGCCGCCGTGATCGAGGGAATCGAGGCGA
Organism: Paracoccaceae bacterium; assembly: GCA_007131685.1. Taxonomy (GTDB): domain Bacteria; phylum Pseudomonadota; class Alphaproteobacteria; order Rhodobacterales; family Rhodobacteraceae; genus Alkalilacustris. The sequence continues at coordinate 4,134 of SLQD01000115.1, forward strand.
TCCATGCGCGCGGGCAGGAGGTATTGTTCTATCCCTTCCTGCTGATGGAGCAACTCGAGGGCAACGGGCTGCCCGATCCGTGGAGCGACGCCGACGAGCAGCCGCCGCTGCCATGGCGTGGGCGGATCACGACCGCGATCGCGCCGGGACGCGAGGGCACCACCGACCGCACCGCCGCCGCCGAGGAGGAGGTTGCGGCGTTCGTTGGCGCGGCACAGCCGGGGGATTTTTCCGTCGAGGACGGCACGGTGCGCTATGAAGGGCCAGAGGAATGGTCGCTGCGCGGGATGATCCTGCATTACGCGCATCTGTGCTCGGCAGCGGGCGGGGTCGAGGCGTTCTGCATCGGCTCGGAGTTTCGCAGCCTCACCCAGATCCGGGGCGAGGACGACAGCTTCCCGGCTGTCGAGGCGCTGCGCGCGCTGGCGCAGGATGTCCGAGCCATCCTGGGGCCCGACTGCAAGATCAGCTACGCGGCGGACTGGTCGGAATATTTCGGCTACAACGCTGGTGGCGGGAACCGGTATTTCCATCTCGACCCGCTCTGGGCCGACGAGGCGATCGATTTCATCGCCATCGACAATTACATGCCGCTGTCGGACTGGCGCGACGGCGACGATCATCTCGATGCGGATTGGGGCAGCATTTACGATCTCGCCTATCTCGAGGCCAATGTTGCGGGCGGCGAGGGCTATGACTGGTTCTATGACGGCGAGCAGGCGCGGCAGGCGCAGCGGCGCACGCCGATCACGGATGGTGCGTACGGCGAACCCTGGATCTGGCGCTACAAGGATCTTCTGAGCTGGTGGTCGCGCGAGCATTTCGAGCGCCGCGACGGGGTACGCGCCGAGGAGCCGACCGCGTGGAAGCCCCGTTCCAAGCCATTCTGGTTCACCGAATACGGCTGCGCGGCGATCGACAAGGGGACCAACCAGCCCAACAAGTTCCTCGATCCGAAATCCTCGGAAAGCGCGCTGCCCTATCACTCGAACGGGCGGCGCGACGACTATATCCAGATGCAGTATCTGCGCGCGATGAACGCCTATTGGGGCGATCCGGCCAACAACCCGGTCTCGGAGGTCTATGGCGGGCCGATGGTGGATATGGATCGCGCCTTCGTCTGGGCCTGGGATGCGCGGCCCTTTCCGCGCTTTCCGGGCAATACAGAGCTGTGGACCGACGGCGAGAACTGGGCGCGCGGGCACTGGATTACGGGGCGCGCAGCGGCGCAGCCGCTCGATGCGGTGGTGGCCGAGATCTGCCGCATCGCCGGGGTGAAAGATATCGATGTTGAAGATCTGCACGGGCTGGTGCGCGGCTATGATCTGCCCTCGGTGGAAACGGCGCGCGCGACGCTGCAGCCGCTGATGCTTGCGCACGGTATAGAGGCGGTGGAGCGCGGCGGGGCGCTGCGCTTTTCCATGCGAGGTCGCCGGGAGCCGGTGCGGATCGACCCGCAGCGGCTGGCGCTGAGCGGCGAGGCGGGTGGTGGGCTCGAGACGGCGCGGGCGCCGGATGCCGAAACCGCCGGGCGCGTGCAGCTCACGCATATCGAGGCGGAGGGCGACTTCGAGGCCCGCGCGGCCGAGGCCGTCTTCACCGACGAACCCACGACGACCGTGTCGCGCACCGAGCTTGCGCTGGTCCTGACCCGTGCGGAGGGGCGCGCGGCCGTGGAGCGGTGGCTCGCGGAGGCGCGCGCGGCGCGTGATACGGCGCGCTTTGCGCTGCCGCCCTCCTGCGGGCTTGGGGCCGGGGATCTCGTCGAGTTCGAGGGTGACGACGGGTTGCGCCGCTACCGGATCGACCGCGTGGAGTCGGCCGGAGCGCTGGAAATGGAGGCGGTGCGGGTCGAGTCCGAGATCTACACACCCTCGGACACCGCCGAGGAGCCCGTCACGCCGCGCCGGTTCGCAGCGCCGGTGCCCGTCGATGCGGTGTTTCTGGATCTGCCGCTGCTGACGGGCGACGAGGTCGAACACGCGCCGCATCTTGCGGCGACGGCGCGGCCCTGGCCGGGTTCCGTGGCCGCATACAGTGCACGCGAGGACAACGGCTATGCGCTCAACACTCTGCTTGAGCGGCGTGCGGCGATCGGGGTGACGCAGACGCCGCTGCTGCACGCGGCCACGGGGCGCTGGGATCGCGGGCCGCGGCTGCGGGTGCGCATGCCCGGGGCGGCGCTGGCTTCGGTCTCGCGTGATGCGCTGCTCGACGGGGCCAACCTGCTCGCCATCGGCAGCGGCACGGATGACCGCTGGGAGCTGTTGCAGTTCGCCGATGCGGTGCTGATGGAGGAGGATACCTATGAGCTGTCGATGCGGTTGCGCGGCCAGCTCGGCACGGATGCGGTTATGCCGCAGGCTTGGCCCGTCGGCAGCACCGTGGTGCTCATCGATGGGGCGCTCGCGCAGATCGAACTGGCGCGCTCGGCGCGTGGACGGGTGCGCCATTACCGCATCGGCCCGGCGCGGCGCAGCCCCGACGATCCGTCCTATATCCACGAGGTTCGCGCCTTCGAGGGTATCGGTCTGCGGCCCTACTCACCCGTGCATCTGCGCACCGAACGCGACGGCTCCGGGAATGTCGCGGCGCGCTGGATCCGGCGCACCCGGATCGATGGCGACAGCTGGTCGGGGCGCGAGGTGCCGCTCGGCGAGGAGAGCGAGCGCTATCTCGTGCGGGTGCTCGAGAACGGTGCGGTGGTTCGCGAGGCGGAGGTGAGCAGCCCGGAATGGACCTACACGCAGGCGCAGCAGGACGAGGACGCCACCGGGGCGGGCTTTACCCTCGCCGTGGCGCAGATCTCCGGGCGCTTCGGTCCGGGGCCGTTCGCCGAGCGCGCGGTGGCGGGCTGACGATGCGCCCGGTGCTGATGGGGGATGTAACCGCGGCGGCCCGGGCCCTGCTCGGGGTGCGCGCCGGGGCGCGCGCGCCCCTGGCGCGGCGACTGATTGCCGAGGCGCAGCTCGCGGATCGGCATCGCGCACATACGGGGCGCGCACACCCGCTCCACGGCAATGGCAGCCTGATGGCCGCCGCGACGGCGCGCCATTTGCCACCGGAGCCCCCGCTGGCGGATGCGGCTTACCTGCACTGCCTCATCGCGGTGATCGAGGCGCTCGCCCTGCGCGCCGAGGCGCATGGTGCGCGCGCTCGGCGGCGCCGCGCCGGCGGTTGTGAAGGATGACCGCTTGCGGACTACCAGTTGCGTCAGGTTATGCTAGATGTCCGAGGTGTCGGTTCGCCATGGAGAGATGCGATGCAACGCCAGAAGGAGAATCTCGCGAGCTTCGACCCGGTCTGGCACCGGATCCGGCAGGAAGCGGAGCAGGCGGTGCAGGACGAGCCGCTGATGGGGGGTGTGATCCACTCCTCGGTCCTGCACCATCCGACGCTGGAGCGCGCCGTGGCGCATCGCATCGCGCTCAAGCTCGAATCGCAGGAGATGAGCGCGCAGCTCCTGCGCGAGATCGCCGACGAGGCATACACGCAGGATTGCTGGCTCGGCGAGGCGGCGCGCGCGGACCTTGTCGCGGTGTATGAGCGGGACCCGGCCTGCAACCGCTTCATGAAGCCGCTGCTGTATTTCAAGGGCTACCAGGCCCTTCAGGCACACCGGGTCGCGCATTGGCTCTGCGCGCGGGGCCGCGTCGATCTCGCCTCGTTCATCCAGATGCGGGTATCGGAGGTCTTCAGCGTCGATATTCACCCCTGCGCGCGCATCGGAAAGGGGATCATGATCGATCATGCCCATGCCATCGTCATCGGCGAGACTGCGACCGTCGGTGACAATGTCTCCATGCTGCATTCGGTCACGCTCGGTGGCACCGGCAAGGAGGACGGCGATCGCCATCCCAAGATCGGATCCGGCGTGTTGATCGGCGCGGGCGCCAAGGTTCTCGGCAACATACGGATCGGCGAGTGCTGCCGGATCGCGGCGGGGTCCGTGGTGCTCGAGGATATGGCGCCGCGCAAGACGATTGCCGGAGTTCCGGCGCGGGTCGTCGGCGAGGCCGGTTGCGAGCAACCCTCCGTGACGATGGATCAACTCTTCCGCGGCGAGATCTGAGCGCCTCGATGCGGCGCGCCGGAGCCAGTGGCTCCAATGCGGCCGCCTCGGTCTTCATGGAACGCGACCGATACCTTGATGCGCTGCGGGTGTTTGCGATCCTGATGGTCGTGTCGGGCCACTGGCTTGTCCGGGTCATCGTCGAGACAGCCGACGGGCCGTCCGGTGTATATCTCCTGAACCTGAGCACCGAGTTGCAATGGGCGACGCTGCTTTGGCAGGTCATGCCGATCTTCTTCTTCGTTGGCGGCGTCGTTAACCTGCAGAGCTGGCAGCGGGCCCGTGCGGCCGGAGAGTCTGCCTCGGGCTGGGTGCGGCGGCGTGCTCACGGGTTGCTGACACCCGTGCTCGTGTTTCTCGCGGTGCTGCTTCCTGTCGCGCTGCTGACGCGTCTGCTTGGCGCGGATGAGCCGATGGTGTTCGATTTCGGTGTCGCGGTTTTTCCGATGTGGTTCCTTGCTGTGTATCTGGTCGTGACGTCGCTGACGCCCTTGACCGTTCGATTGCATGAGCAGGGCGGAGGGCGGCTTCTTCTGCTCGGCGCTGGTGCGCTCGCGGTGGTGCTGGATCTTTTTCGCTTCACGGTCGGCGGACCGGTCGTGGGGACGCAACCGCTGATTTCGTCACCGAACTTCCTGCTCGTCTGGATCGTGGTGCATCAGCTTGGCTACAGCTGGGCTGACGGGAGGTTCGATGGTCGCGGCGCGGCCTTGATCTGGGGCGCTTCCGGGATTTTGGCGGGAATGATCCTGCTCGGACCCTGGCCTCTCAGCATGGTGCCGTTCGAGGGCACGACACGACCAAATAACGGCGCCCCTCCAAGCGCCGCATTGATCGCAATGGGGGTCATTCAGCTTGGCGCAGCAGTTGCGTTGCGCAATCGTGTCGCAGGCTGGATCGCCCGGCCGGGCGTCTGGGCAGCAATCGGGCTTGTCGGGGCGCACAGCGTGACGATCTATCTCTGGCACCAACCGGTCATGGTCGCCGTGGCCAATCTCGCGGGCGCGGTCGGGTGGGTCAGCCCCGCGCCGCTGTTCGATGCGTATTGGTGGGCGGGGCGCTTTGCCTGGGTGTGCGGTTGCCTCGCGGTGCTGATACCGGTCGCCGGGCTTGCCGCGCGGGCGAGCAGAGCCCTGCAGCCGGTGCCGCGCGATGCCGGTGCCGCCGTCACCGTGTTCGGCATAGCGCTGACCTGTTCCGGCATCGCCGGGATCATCGCGGTCGGGGGGTCACATCCGGGTCTTCATCCCGGCCTTGCTCTCGCCCCGCCCGCCGTCCTGCTGGCCGGGGCGTCCTTGCTCGGCGTCTTCGCCCGGCGCGCGGAACGCACCGGGTGACCTGCTGTCAGGCGAGCATCGTCATCGGGTTGCGCAGACTCGTCACGACCGACTCGAGGAATTGTGCGCCGAGTGCACCGTCGATGACGCGGTGATCGACGGATAGGGTCATGCTCATCATCGTTGCGCTGGTGACCTCGCCCTCCGCTCCGATCACCGGCTTGCGCACCCCGGCGCCTACGGCGAGGATCGAGCCGTGCGGCGGGTTGATGACCGCGTCGAAATTCTCGATGCCGAACATGCCGAGGTTGGAGACGGCCATCGAGCCGCCGACATATTCGTGCGGCGCGAGCTTGCGGTCGCGCGCGCGCGCCGCGAGGTCCTTCATCTCCGCCGACAGCGCCGAGAGCGATTTATGATGCGCATCCTTGAGGACCGGCGTGAAGAGCCCGCCCTCCACCGCCACCGCCACCGCGACATCGGAGGGCTTGAGCCGCAAGATGCGGTCGCCGGCCCACACGGCGTTGGCGTCGGGCACCTCCTGAAGGGCGAGGGCGCAGGCCTTGATGATGAAGTCGTTGACCGAGAGCTTCACGCCGCGCGGCTCGAGCTGCTTGTTGAGGGTGGCGCGGAACTCCAGCAGCGCGTCCAGCGCGACCTCGCGGCGCAGATAGAAATGCGGGATGGTCTGCTTGGCTTCGGTCAGGCGGCTCGCGACGGTCTTGCGCATGCCGTCGAGCTTGACTTCCTCGAAGTCGCGGCCCTCGTACATCTTCGCAACCGCATCGGCGGCGGGGCCGGCGGGCATCGCGGCGGCGGCGGGCTCGGTCTTCGGCGCGGGGGCCGCGGGTTCTGCGGCCGGTTGCGCGCCTTCGACATCGGCGCGAACGATGCGGCCATGCGGGCCGGAGCCATTGAGCGCGGACAGATCGATGCCCTTCTCGGCAGCGATCCGGCGCGCGAGCGGGGAGGCGAAGATCCGCCC
>SLQD01000237.1 GCA_007131685.1 Paracoccaceae bacterium
ATTTCCTGGTCTCGGATCTCTATCTCGGTCTCTACCCGGTGCTGCATGCCCTCGTATCCGGCACCCCGGTGCTCGAGACGGGGCTCAAGGCCGCGGTGGCGGCGGTGATCCTGCTGCCCCCGGCCACACTGATGGGCGGCACGCTGCCGTTGATCGGTCAGCACGTGATCGGCGCTCTATGCGCTGAACACGGCGGGCGGGGCGAAGGGAACGCCGGCGGCGGGGTTCGTGCTGCCGATATGGCTCGGCTTCTCGGGGGCGTATCTGCTCGCGGTGGGCTTCGACATTCTCGTCGGCGTGAGCGCCATCGCCATCGCGCGGCGCGCGCCTGCGCCCGCAGCGCAGGCGCGGACGATGCCGACGCGCCTGCCGCCGCGGCTCGCGGCTGTGGCCTTCGCGTCGGGCTTTGCCGCGCTCGCCGTCGAGGGGATCTGGACACGCGCCTTCGCTCAGGTGTTGCAGAATTCGGTCCATACCTATGCGCTGGTGCTCACCTTGTTCCTCGCCGCGCTCGCGCTCGGCGCGGCGGGCGCCAACTTGCTCGACCGCCTGCGGGCACGCCCCGAGCACGTCCTGACGGGGCTCTTGCTGGCCTCCTGCGCCGCAATCGCAGCGACGCCGCATCTGTTTCACCATCTGACCGGCGGGCGCGGCTATCTCGGCGGGTGGGCGGATTTCGGCGGCTACGTCCTCGAGGTCGGGCGCGTGGCGGTACTGGCCATGCTGACTCCGGGCGCCGTGCTCGCGGCGGTGCTGCCCTATCTGCTGCGCCTGATGGAAGGGGGCGGCGCGCCGGGGGCGCTGCTCGGGCGGCTGATCGCGGTCAACACGGCCGGCGCGATCCTCGGCGCGCTGGCGGGCGGCTTCGTGCTTCTGCCGCTCGTCGGGATGTGGAAGGGGCTGTGGCTGATGGCGGCGGTCTGCGGCCTGCTGGTGCTCCGGCGGCCGGACGAGAGGCGGGCGGGGTGCGGCTGGCGGGGCTTGCGGGCGCGGTGCTGCTGCTCATCGCTCGGCCGGGGCTGGAGGCGACGCGGCTGAACCCGGGCGAAGAGCTCCGGGCCGCGCGCGAGGGGCCGTCGGCGCATGTGGCCATGGTGCAGCGCGACGACTCGCGCTTCATCCGCGTGAACAGCTTCTGCACGCTCGGAAGCTCCGCCGCGCCGGTGCCCGAGCGCAATCAGACCATGATCCCGCCCCGCTCGATCCCGATACGCTCGCGGCGCAGTGGCGCGCCATGACGGGCAGCGATGCGGAGGACGCGGTGCTGACCGACCGCGCGTTGAAATTCTATGCCGGCAATGCGGCCTCGGGCCTGTTCGAGGATGCCCCGGTCAATACCGATGACCGCCCGCTCATCGAGTATCTCGCCCCGCGCACTCATCGCGCCGTGATCGCCGGACGCGCGCAATGGCTCACCGTGCCGGAGCGCGACCGGCTCTACGGCGATCTCATCTCCGCCATGACCCCGCGACGACCCGCATCTCGCCAGGCTCGACGCCGCGCAGCGCGATCTGGTGCGCGCGGGCAAGGTCTACGCCGCCTGGCGCGGGCTGCGCGCGCAACGACCCCGCGGCCGGGCGGCGCTGGCAGGACTTCGTCGCCCGCACCTGCGAGCATGCCCGCACCCCCGAAAGCCCGGCCGGGCAGGTCGCGACGGGCGGCGCCGCGCTCGGCGACGCGACCGACCGAGCCCGGCCCCCGCGCCCGCCTGCGCGCCATGGTGCCGAGGCTCAGGCCTGCACCAGTCTGCGGATCGCGATCCAGCTCGCCGCGGCCATCACGCCGGCCGTGGCCAGGCAGAGCGGCAGACCGCCGATCTGGTAGCTCAGCCCCGACAGCAAGGTGCCGATCAGCCGCCCGCCCGCATTGGCCATGTAGTAGAAGCCGACATCGCGCGTGATCCGGCCGGCTTCGCCGAAGGCGAGGATCAGATAGGAATGCACCGAGGAGGTCACCGCGAACACGAAGCCGAAGAGCATCAGCCCCGCGACCAGCGTTCCGGTGAGCCAGGGCGCCGGTGCGCCCGCAGCCAGCGCGATCAGCGCCAGAAGCAGCGGGATCGGGACGAGACGCCCGGACCAGCGCACGGCGCTGCCTGCGGCGGCGGCTTCGCAGCGATCCGCGGCCCCGAGCAGGCGGGGTGCGATGGCCTGGACGGCACCGTATCCGATGATCCACGCCGCCATGAACCCGCCGATCAGGAAGAACGCCTCGCGCCGCCCCTCTGCGGTCCCGTCCGAGAGCACGGCCTGGAAATAGATCGGGATCCCCACGACGAACCACACGTCCCGCGCGCCGAACAGGAACATGCGCGCGAGGCTGAGCCGGTTCACGCGCGGATCCGTCGAACGCCAGCCCCGCCATGTATCCGCCCCCTTCATGCGCCCGGGCAGGCCCGCGGGCAGAAACCCAACGACGGCCAGCAGGATCACGGCGAGTACCGCCGCCATGCCCCAGACCGCCGCCTCGAACCCCGCCACCGCCAGCAGGGCCGCGCCGAGGAAGAACCCCGCCCCCTTGACGGCGTTCTTCGATCCGGTGAGCAGCGCGACCCAGCGAAACAGCGCGCCCTCGCGCGCCGGTGCGAGCAGCTTGACGGCGGATTTCGACGACATCTTGGCCAGATCCTTGGCCACCCCTGACACCCCCTGCACCGCCATCACGAAGACGACCGAGGCCGCGACGCTCCATCCCGGGTCGAGCTGGGCCAGCGCCGCCAGCGCGCCGATCTGCAGCGCGAGCCCGCCATAGAGCGTCACCGCGAGCCCGAAGCGCGCGGCGAGCCACCCGGCGGCGAGATTGGTGACGATCCCGGCGAGCTCGTAGAGCAGGAACAGCCAGGCGAGCTGGATCGGCGTGAAGCCGAGCGTGTTGAAATGAAGCAGCACCAGCATCCGCAGCGCGCCATCGGAGAGCATGAAGGACCAGTAGGCCGCCGTCACCGCCAGATAGGCGCGCAGCGGGTCGGCTGCGCTCACGGCGACCGCGCGATCATGCGGGTGATGTCGCCGAGGCGGCAGGCATAACCCCATTCATTGTCGTACCAGGCATAGAGCTTGAGCTGCGTGCCGTTGACGACCATCGTGGAGGGCCCGTCGATGATGGCCGAGCGCGGGTCGTTGGTGAAATCGCACGACACGAGCGGGCGGTGCTCGAAGCCGAGGATGCCCGCGAGCGGGCCATCGGCCGCCGCCTGCAGGAGCGCGTTGACCTCCTCGGCTGTCGTTGCGCGCTCGAGTTCGAAGACGCAATCGGTCAGCGAGGCATTGAGCAGCGGCACCCGCACCGCGTGCCCGTTCAGCCGGCCCGCCAGCTCCGGGTAGATCAGCGCGATCGCCGTGGCGCTGCCCGTCGTCGTCGGGATCAGGTTCATCAGCGCCGAGCGTGCGCGGCGCATGTCCTTGTCCGGGCGATCGACGATGGTCTGGGTGTTGGTCGCGTCATGGATCGTGGTGATCGTGCCGTGGCGGATGCCGAGCGCCTCGTGGACGACCTTGACCACCGGGGCGAGGCAGTTCGTCGTGCAGCTCGCCGCCGTGACGAGATGGTGCTGCGCCGGGTCATAGAGGTGATGGTTCACGCCGTAGACGAGGTTGAGCGCGCCGCCGTCCTTGACCGGCGCGCTGACGGCGAGCTTGCTGACCCCGGCCTCGAAATACGGGGAGAGCTTCGCCGCGGTCTTGAACGCGCCGGAGCAATCGACGACGAGGTCGATCCCCATCTCGGCCAGCGGCAGCGCCTCGATGCGCGCCTCGTGCGTCAGCCGGATCCGCTGACTGCCCAGCACCAGCGCGTCGGCATCGAACGACACGGGCGTCGGCCAGCGGCCATGGACGCTGTCGAACTCCATCAGCAGGGCATGCTGCTGCGCATCGCCCTGCGGATCGTTGAGAAGCGCGATCTCGCCCCCCGCGCCGCTGTCGACGAGATCGCGCAGCAGCAGTTTCCCGATCCGGCCGAGACCGTTGAGCGCTATCCGTGGCATGGCGATCCGGTGTCCTCTGGAGTTGCTTTCATCTATCCCGGGGCGACGCGACGACCGCGCCCTGCGCGCGGACATGCCGCCCCTTTGCCGGTCCTGCAAGGCGAACCTGCCGTGCCGCGCGTTCAGATGATGGCATGGCGCACCCGCGCCGAGACCCATTCGCTCACCAGCACGGTCAGCAGGATCGCCATGAAGATGATCGAGACCTGGTTCCAGGCCAGGCTGTTGACCGAGGATTGCAGCTGGATGCCGATGCCGCCGGCGCCGACGAGGCCGATGATCGTCGCCTCGCGGATATTGGTGTCCCAGCGATAGACGCTGATCCCGGCGAAGGCGGGCATGATCTGCGGCACCACGCCGTAGGCGAGCACCTGCGCGGGCTTGGCGCCGGTGGCGCGCACGGCTTCGACCTGGCGCGGGTCGATCTCCTCGATCGCCTCGTAGAGAAGCTTGCCGATGAAGCCGATGGAGCGCAGCGCGATCGCGATCACCCCCGCCAGAAGCCCGGGCCCGAAGATCAGCACCAGCAGGAGCGCCCAGATCAGCGCGTTGATCGAGCGCGACGTCACGATCACGCCAAGCGCGAGCGGCCGGATCAGCGCGCGGCTCGGCGTGGTGTTGTGCGCGGCGAGAAAGGCCATCGGCACCGCGACCCCGATCGCGAGCAGCGTGCCCAGCGTGGCGATGTTGATCGTGTCCCACATCGGCACGAGGATCACCTCGGTATACTCCCAGCGCGGGTTCGACATCCGCGCGGCCATGTCGAAGGCCTGCTGCGGCGCGTCGAGCACGAAGATCCACATGGTCTGCCGGCTGATATACTCCCAGCACAGCATCAGGATCGACACCCCGACAAGCCAGGTCAGCCAGATGCGCATCTGCGTGGCGCGGTCGCGGCGCTTCCAGATGCGGCGGTCATTCTGCTCGAGCACGGGCATTACAGGAACGTCCTTCGGATGTAGCCGGAGCTGTATTCGACGGCGAGCACGATCGCGATGATGATCAGCAGGATCGCCGCGGCGCTGTCATACTCGTAGCGGCTGATGGCGGTGTTGAGCGTCGAGCCGATGCCGCCGGCGCCGACGATGCCGATCACCGAGGCCTCGCGGAAATTGATGTCGAGCCGGTAGAGGCACAGGCCGATGAAACGCGGCGCTACCTGCGGCTGGATGGCGTGGTTCATCAATTGCAGCCAGCGCGCCCCGGTGGCGCGCACCGCCTCGAGCTGGCCGCGATCGATGTCCTCGATATCCTCGGCCAGGAGCTTGGCGAGAAAGCCGATCGTGGCGAAGGCGAGCGTCACCGCGCCCGCGAAGGGGCCGAAGCCGAACATCGCCACGAACAGGATCGCGATGATGACCTCCTGAAAGGCGCGCGAGAGGGCGATGATGCCGCGGCAGACATAGTAGACCGGCCAGGGCGCGATATTGCGTGCCGCACCCAGCGCCACCGGGATCGACAAGAGCACCCCGAAGACCGTGGAAACCACCGTCATGGCGAGGCTCTCGAGCATCCCTTCCTGGATCGAATTCCAGCGCGAGGTGAAATCGGGCTGCAGGAAGGCGCCGAGGAAGGCGCCGCCGCGGTCGAGCCCGGCGATCACCCGGCCCCAGTCCACGCTCAGGCTGCCGATGCCGATCACGAGGTAGATCAGCGCGCCGGCATAGAGCGCGTAGCGCCAGCCGGCATGGGCGATGAAGGGCGCCTTGCGCCAGCGGCGCGGCGTGTCGGCCGGCGCGGTCATGAGCCGGCCGCGCGCTGGATCTCGGGCGCGTCCACCGATGCGGCGACCTTGTGCGCGGCGTCGCGCGCCTCGGCGGGGTCGTCGTCGCGGGTCGTGCCGGACCAGTCTTCCTCGCCGTAGATATCGGTCAGCCGGGCGGCATCGAGCGCCGCCGGCGGGCCGTCATAGACGACTTCGCCCGCGCGCAGCCCGACGATGCGCGGGACGAACTGCATCGCCAGCGGCACGTCGTGGATGTTGATGATCGCGGCGAGCCCGCGCTCGCGGCACAGCTCAAGGATGAGCCGCATGATCTGGCGCGAGGTCTTGGGGTCGAGGCTCGCCGTGGGCTCGTCCACGAGCAGGATGTCGGGGTTCTGGATGAGCGCGCGGGCGATGCCCACGCGCTGGCGCTGCCCGCCCGAGAGCGCGTCGGCGCGCTTGTCGACCATGTGATCGAGCCCGACCCGTTCGAGCAGCCGGAACGCCTCGTCCACGTCCTCCTGCGGATAGCGGCGCAGATAGCTGCGCCAGAAGCCCACATAACCGAGCCGGCCCGAGAGCACGTTCTCCATCACGCTGAGCCGCTCGACGAGGGCGTATTCCTGAAAGATCATGCCCATGCGCCGGCGCATCAGCCGCAGCGCCCCGGCCCCGAGCGCGGTGACGCTCTCGCCGCCGAGCCGGATCGTGCCGGCGCTGGGTTCCACGAGCCGGTTGACACAGCGGATCAGCGTGCTTTTGCCCGCCCCGGACGGGCCGATCAGGGCTATGACCTGCCCCTGCTCGACGGTCAGATCGACATCGGTGAGCGCCGTGTCCCCCGTGGGGTAGCGCATCGTGAGTCCCTCGATTTGCAGCATGATGCCCCTCTGCGTGCGGACGGATTGTGCCGGGCCGGGAATGTCCCGGCCCGGCCTTCGCTCGGGATGGCGCGCGTCAGCTGCAGGAGAAGCTGTCGCCGGTCTGCGCGGCGATGTCGCGGATGATCTGCCAGTCATCCGCGTAGCTGATCTCGATGAAGCCGTCCTCGTCGGCGAATTCCTCCGCCAGATCGCCGGCCCATTCGAAGGTCATGAAGGCCTCGCGCACGGCTTCCTGCAGATCCGGGTGCAGGTTGTGGGCATGGCCGTAGGAGGTCGTCGGGAAGGTGGCGGACTGGTAGATCACCTCGATCTGGTCCTCGGAGATCACCTCGCGATCCAGCATCCGCCCCTTGACGGAGTTCGCGATCGCCGCGGCCTCGTAGTCTTGGTTGGCCACGCCGAGGATCGAGTTGTCATGCGCGCCCGAGAAGGTCGTCTCGACGTCGGTCTCGACATCGAGGCCGAACTCCGACGCCAGCAGCGCCGACGGCGCGCGAAAGCCCGAATTGGAACTTTCGGTGACGAAGGCGAGCTGCCGACCCGGCAGATCGTCCATCGAGTCGATGCCGCTGCCCGGATAGGTGATGATCTCCATCTCGTAGCCGCTGATCGCACCGTCCCGGCTCATCGTCACATAGGGGTGAAAGCCCGCGCAGTTGACGGCGAGCGGCACCGAGCCGGTGGCGAAGCCGCCCACATGCAACCGCCCGGCGCGCATCGCCTCGACCATCGCGGCATAGGAATCGACGGTGAAATAGGTCACGTCGCGGCCGGTGACCTCCTCCATGTGGCGGATGAAGTCGTCCCAGACCTCCTGGTAGAGCGCCGGATCCTCGACGGGGGTGTAGGTGAAGACGATCGTGCTCGGGTCGAGCCACTCGGATTCGTCCTCGGGCACATCGGCGAGCAGGTCGCCCGTGGTGTCGGTGAAACGCTCGTCGAGCGTCGGGCGGGCGTCATCGGCGAGCGCCGGGGCGGCGGCCAGCGCGGCGATGGCGGCGGCGGTGGCGGCGCGGCGCGCGCTGCCCGGCAGGCGATTCGTGGTCATCTCGGTCTCTCCCTCGATCGGCTCAGGTTGCGCCGCCCGCGGCGGCTCGGCCGGCCGCATGCGGCGACCGGGCGACACCCCCGATAGGCGCCCGGCATGACATCCCGATGACAGCCGCCGCACCGGCGCGCGCGCCGGGCTGGCACCGTTCCGTCGTGCCCGCATCAAGCCGTCGTCACGCAATCGGGCTGGCGACACCCTGCCGGTGCCACCGGGGCGCCGCATGCCCTCGAGTGGGGCCGACATGACCAAGCGACTCCTCCCGGGCCCTGCCGCTGACGGCACGGTGCCCGCCGCGATGCCCATCGCCGCCGAGTGGCGCGACGAGATGCCCGAATTCCGCGTCGGCCTGCTCGGCGGCGAGAACGCGGCCGACAGGGCGCGCGACAACGCCTGTCTCTAGGAAGCGCTCGAGGAGCGGCGCGGCGTGCCGGTGGAGCTGTTCCCGGCGCCCGATTTCGCCGAAATGATCAAGGGGCTGCTGGCCGGTCAGCCGGAATGTGCCGGGCTCGGCGCCTCGGCCCACGCGGCGATCCAGCTGCAAGACCCCGATGCCGTCGAGCCGATCTTCGCGAGCGCAAGGGCCGACGGCTCCACCGGCTGCATCGCGCCGATGCATCTGCGCGCCTACAGCGACATTCACGATCTCGAGGACATGGCGGAGCGCAGCCTCCCCTGTGCCGAAGGGCAGGGCCTGGCCGAGCCCGATCACGACGACCATGCCGGCATCGCCGGGATGCGCCGGCGCGAACTCGAAGAGAGCCGCCGAGACGGCAAGCCGCAGGCCCCCGAGCCCCGGGGACCTGTTCGCGTTTTCAGGCCCGCCGCGCGCTACGGGCCTCAACCCGAACAGGAGATCCGAGATGCTCGAACCGATGCAGCTCACCAAGCTCTTCGGCGACACCACCGCCGACGACAGCGGTACCCTCGACATTCCGAACGGCCAGAGGCTCGGGGTGATCGGCCGCTCCGGCGCCGGCAAATCCTCGCTTCGTCGGATGATCAACCGGCTGGGCGACCGCACGAGCGGCAGCATCGCCCATGGCGGGCGCGAGATCGGCATGCTGAAGGGCCGCGCGCTGCGCGAACGACGCAACGAATGCGCTGTTTCGGCAGTTCAACCTCGTCGGCCGGCTCGATGTGCTCACCAGAGTGATGAGTGGGCGGCTGCTTCACCGCAGCTTCGCGACCTCGATGCTCGGCGTGTGTTCGGCGTCGGAGCGGGCCTTCGCGATCCGCGCGCTCGACCGGCTGGGCATGGCGCAGACCTGCCGCAGATCCTGCGCGTGCTCATCTCGCCGTTGCTCTACTCCTTCGAAAGCTCGACGCGCACCGCGACGATCCTCGGCCTCGTCGGCGCGGGGGCATCGGGATGATTATCGTCGAGCGGTTCCGCGCCGGGCTGCTCGACCCGGCCGCCTTCGTGGTGCTCGACATGCTCGTCGTGCTCGCCGTCATCGACCGGGGATCAAGCCGGATCCGGCAGCGCTTCATCGTGGAGCGGGCGCATTTGGCGCACGGCTGTCACCCGACCGCCCCGTCATCGCGCCAGGCTGGTGCGGCGCCGTTTCGCACCCGATATGGTCGAGCGGCTCCTCGCGCTCGCCTGGTGGGAGTGGTCGCATGATCCGCTGCGCGCCGCGCTCGGCGATTTGCGCCGGCTCTGCGCCGAGGCGTTCGTGGACGCCCATGCGCGCTGACCGCTCAATCGCCATCGACGCGAAGCTGGATCCGCGCGCCGGCGAACCAGATGCGCCCGTATTCCACAGGCCGCCCGTCGGGGTCCTGGTTCAGCGAAACGGTGCGCAGAAGCGGCGCGCCGCGCGCGCAGCGCAGATGCAGCGCCTGGGTGGCATCGGCGGCCTCGGCCGAAGGCCGGGTCCATCGGCGCGTGTAGTCGTGCACGCCGCATTGCGCGAGCGCCGCGGTGGCCGAGTGCGTATCCTCGAGCGCTTCGGGCGGGGCGGGCAGGCGCAGGGCCGGAAAGACCGATCGAAACAGCGCGATGGGCACCCCGTCGGCGAAGGACACCCCCTCCCACAGATGCACCGGCGCGCCGGGCTCGATGTCAGCGTGCAGGCGCGGCTTTTCGATCTGCTGCGCGGGCCCGTGCGCTCGAGCGGGCTTTCGGCCATGGTGGTGACGCATGATTTCGCGGTGGTGCGGCTGTTCGCGCAGCGGCTCGCGGTGATGAAGCGAGCCCGCGTGGCGGTGGTCGCGGTGGAGGGGGTGGCCAGATCCTTCAGCCTGCACCCCCAGGGCGCGGCGCGGCGCTCACTGTCGTGGCGGGCGACTGCGTGGCGCTTGCCGAGCCGTCCGGCAGCGGAAAATCCACCCGGATGCGCATGATCGCGAGCATCGCCGCACGGCTCGCGCGCCAGACCCCCTCGGTCCCGCCCGGCGCGCAGGTCATCGACAATGACGCGAGCGCGGCGCAGGGCGTCGCGAAGCTCCTGCGCGCGATAAACCGCACCGCAGCGGGCGCCGGACGCGATGACGCGCGGCTGCGACGGAGCGCGGGATCAAAGGAGTTCGCGGATGCGTGACACTGTACTGACGAATGCCCGGCTGATCCTTGCAGGCGAAGTGCGCCGCGGCACGCTGGTGATGCGCGACGGGAGCATTGGCGCGATCGATGACGGGCCGAGCCGAGTGCCCGGCGCCATCGCTTGCGAGGGCGACCATCTCGCCCCCGGCCTGGTCGAGCTGCACACTGACAATCTCGAGCGCCACCTCGCCCCGCGCCCGGGCGTGGACCGGCCGCTGCGCGCCGCCATCGCCGCCCCGGCCTCCGCCGCCGGGCTCGCCGATCGCGGCCGCCTC
>SLQD01000055.1 GCA_007131685.1 Paracoccaceae bacterium
CCACGCGCAGCCCGCGCTCGGCGGCGATGGCGCACAGCTCGGCCACCGAGGCCGCGCCCTCGGCCATGGTGCGCTCGAAATGCGGGATGCCGCCCACGACCTCGACGCCCATGTCGAGCGCGGCGGCCAGCGCGCCGCGCGCCTCGGGGGCGCGGAAATAGCCGTCCTGCGGGAAGGCGACGAGCTGCAGATCGAGCCAGGGCGCGACCGTCTCGCGCACCTCCAGAAGCGCCTCGACCGTGACCAGCCGCGGATCGCTGACATCGACATGGCTGCGGATCGCCCCGATCCCCTGAGCGACCGCAAGATCGCAATAGCGCAGCGCCCGCTCGACGATGCCCTTGCGCGTCAGCGTCGCGCGCAGTTCGCCCCACAGCTCGATCCCTTCGAGCAACGTGCCCGAGCGGTTGAGCCGCGGCTGCCCCAGCGACAGGGTCGCGTCCATGTGAAAATGCGCATCCACGAAGGGCGGCGTGACGAGCCGGCCGGCGGCGTCGATCTCGGCCACCCCGGGCGCGTCGATCCCGGGCGCGACATCGGCGATGCGGCCATGCTGCACCGCGATATCCACCGGGCTGCCGCCCCCTGGCAGATTGGCGTTGCGCACCACGAGATCGACCATCGCACCCTCCCTGTCGCGGCCCACCGTAGCACCGCCGCCGCGCCCGGCAAACCGCTCAGCGGCGACGCCGCGCCCGATCGGGCCGCCCCGACAGCGCCAGCCCCGCAAGGATCATCGCCAGCCCCGCGACAAGCTGTCCGGGGACCGGCTCGGCGAGGAATACCGCCCCCATGATCACGGCCCAGACCGGCACCTGGTAGCTCGTCAGCGCCATGAAGCTCGGCCCCACATCGCGGGTGATCTTGACGCGAAGCAGGATCGCGAGCGCCGTCGGCACGAGGCCGATATAGAACAGCCAGAGGGTCGGCACGCCCGCCGCGGCGGCGGGCAGTCCCTCGACGATGAGCGCGAGCGGCACCATCGCGACGGCCGCCAGCGCCAGCGAGAGCGCCGCGAGCACCAGCACATCGGCGGCAGGGCACAGCCGCGTGACGATGCCGCCGACCGCGAAACTCGCCGCCGCGGCGATGCAGGCGATCCGCCCCAGCGCCTCGTGCTCGGCCCCCGCGGCGCGAAACACCTCCGGGCCGAGCAGCATGACCACCCCCGCGAAGCCGAGCCCGAACCCCGCAGCCTTGCCGGGGGTCATCCGCTCGCCCGGCACCAGCGCATGCGCGAGCGGCAGCACGAACAGCGGCACCGCCGCCATCGCCACCCCGGCAAAGCCCGAGGCGACATGCTGCTGCCCCCAGGCGAGGAAGGCATAGGGCAGCGCCGTCGAGAACACCGCCATCCCGGCGATATGAAGCCAGATGCGGCGCGCGCCCGGCGCCCGCAGCCCCGGCGCCCGCAGCCGCAGCGCCAGCATCACCGGAGCAAGCACAAGCGCCGCGAGCAGGCAGCGCGCCGCCGCCACGGTGAGCGGCGCATAACCCTCGAGCGCGACCGAGATCGCCGGGAAGGTCGCCGCCCAGACCACGCCGAGCAGCACGATGGCCGCCCAGTGGCGCGGCCCGGCCGCTTCGATACTCATTGCCGCGTCCCTCTTGCCGCCAGCCCGGCCGCAGCTCCGGCACGCCGCGGGTCCGCCCCTTGTGGCCCGATCGGGCGATCCCGGCAAGGCGCAGCCTCTGCGCGCCAGTATATTTGCAAAGGCATGGATCCGGGTCTAGCATCCGCGAGGGCGCAATGCGGCGCATGCGCCCGGACCGATTTCAGGGAGGACGGACAGCATGAACACGGACAGTCTCCTGGGCCAGCTCGGTGCGAAGCTCGCCAGCGGCGCTGTGGAGGTGGTGGATCTGTCAGGCACGCTCGGCCCGGACACACCTATCCTGCAGCTGCCGCCGGATTTCGCGAAGAACACGCCGCGCGTCGAGATTCACAAGATTTCGGAGTATGACGCGGACGGGCCGTTCTTCGCCTGGAACTGGATGGTCCTGGGCGAACATACCGGCACGCATTTCGACGCCCCGCATCACTGGATCAGCGGCAAGGACCATCCCGACGGCTACACCGACCGGATCGACCCGCAGAAATTCGTGGGCCCGCTCAAGGTCATCGACTGCTCGCAGGAGGCCGCCGCCGATCCGGATTTCCTGCTGACAGCCGACGCCGTGAAGGCCTGGGAAGCTGAACACGGCGAGATCGAGCCCGGGGACTGGGTCGTCATGCGCACCGACTGGTACAAGCGCAACCACGACGAGGCGCTGTTTCTCAACGCCGACGAGGACGGCCCGCATTCGCCGGGACCGACCGCGTCGTGCATCGAATACCTTGTCGGCAAGGGCATCACCGGCTGGGGCAGCGAATGCATCGGCACGGATGCAGGCTGCGCCGGGGGGATGGAACCGCCCTTTCCCGCGCATTATCTGCTGCACCAGGCCAACCGCTACGGGCTTGCGAGCCTCGCCAACCTGGACAGGCTGCCACCGACCGGGGCGATTCTCGTCGCCGCGCCGCTCAAGATCAGCAACGGCACCGGCAGCCCGATCCGCGCCCTCGCGCTGGTCGAGCGGGGCTGAGACGAAGCGCGGTGCGG
>SLQD01000221.1 GCA_007131685.1 Paracoccaceae bacterium
ATTCGCGGCCCTCGGCCTGCCGTGTCGGGCGCCCGCCCTCATCCGCGCGCAGGGCGGTGCGCGCGACGAGCTGCGCCGCCGTGCCCGCCGCGACCAGCGCAAGCGCCCAGATCAGCCCGAGCTTGACGAGCGCGTCCCAGCTCCCGGCCTGCGGGGCGAGGCCGAGCACGATGAAGCCGAGGCCGAGATTGTCGGCCTTGGTCAGCGCGTGCAGCCGGCTGAAGGTATCGGGAAAGCGGATCAGCCCGACGGTGCCGGCCAGGAAAAAGACCAGCCCGATCGCGGTGAGCGCGACGGTGAGCAGGTTTGCGGCGGGCTCAGGCATCGTCATCCTCCGGGTCGCCGCGTCCCTGCGGGGTTTCGGCCTTCACGAAGGCCACCGCCGCGAAGGCCGCGAGCAGCGCCAGAACCAGCGCCACATCGATCATCGCCCAGTCCGTCGCCGCCGCGAGCAGCAGAACCACCGCGACCCCGCCCGTGCCCACGAGCTGCGCGGCCATCATCCGGTCCGCGCGCCCCGGCCCGGTCCAGACCCGCCAGAGCGCGCCCGCGAGCGTCAGCAGGAGCGCCGTCGCGACGATCATGAGCCAGTCCGTCACGGGCGCGGCTCCGCCGGCGCGATGGCCTCGAGGCGGGCCTCCTCGCGGGTGAGCATTTCGTCGATATCCTGTGCGGTATCGAGCACATGCAGGATGATCCGCCGGCCCTTCGAGCCCGCCGCCAGCGTGCCCGGCATCAGCGACAGCTCACCGCCGAGCGCCACGCGCCCGCCATCGCCCAGCCTGCTGTCGCGCTCGACCCAGCCGGGCGCGAGCGGCAGGCGCGGATCGAAGGCGCGGCGGGCGACATCGACGCCGCCGATCAGCGACTGCGCGAGAAAGCCGGGCAGGAGTGCCGCCAGCCGCCAGAGCCGCAGCGCGCCGCCATAGGGCAGAAGATGCAGGCTCAGCCAGGCCGCCGCCGGCACGACCGCGAGGCCGAGCACCAGCCCGTCGCGCTCCGCGCCGGTGAGCACCAGCCAGAGCGCCGCGAACAGAAGCCCCCGCTTGGCCGCGCCGCGCGCCAGACCCTGCCGTTGCGCTGTCGCCATCGCCCGAGCTCCGTTGCGCTGCTGCCTGTGCGCGAGCCTAGGACCGCGGCCCGGTGATGACAAGGCGGCGCCGGGCGGCTCAATCACCGCGCGCGGCGACGCGCGCGCCGTCGCTGACGCGCCCGCCCGGATAGGCGACGACGGTCTCGCCCGCCTCGAGCCCGTCGGTGACCTGTGCGTGGGTGTCGGTGCGCCGGCCCAGCGTGATGGGGCGTTCGCGCGCGGTGCCGTCCTCCACGGTGAAGACCGCCCATTCGCCATCGCTGCGAAACAGCGCGCTGATCGGGACCTGCAGCGCGTCGTCCTCCTCCCACTCGACGATCTCGAGAAAGACGCGGAATGCGTCGCCAAGGGGCGGGCGGTCCTCGGCGGGGGTGGTGAAGTCGAGCTTGACGCGCACGCGCTGCTCCTCGATGCCGAGCGCGGAGACCTTCGTGAAGGCCGCCGGATCGATGCGGCGCAGCTCGGCCTCCAGCGGGGCGTCGCGGCCCCAGCGCGTGACGGTGGCGCGCGCCCCGGCGGCGAGGCGCATGGCGTCGCTGGTCAGCAGGTCGGCCTCGATCTCGAGCGCGTTCAGATCCCCGATCGTCAGCAGCGGCGCGCCCGCCTGCACGAGCCGCGCGCTCGGCTCCTCCACCGACAGCACCGTGCCCGACTGCGGCGCCGCGACCTCGGCGCAACAGTCGCCGGGGTCGGGCACGCCGAGCCGGCCGGCGGGTTCGGTGAGATGCGCCTCGGCGCGCGCGAGGGCGGCCTCGGCGCGGGTGATCTCGGACTGCGCGGCGCGCAGCGCGGCGCGGCGGCTCTCGACGGCCTGGCGGCTGTCATCGAGCACGCGCTGGGGCACGGCACCGCGCGCCGCCAGCGCCTGGTTGCGGGCGAGCTCGGCCTCGGCGTGACGCAGCTCCTCCTCGGCGCTGTCGAGCCGGGCCTCGGCGACATCGACGCCGGCCTCGGCCTCGCGCACGGCGGCTTCGGCCTCGCGCCGGGTCCGGGCATCGAGAAAGCCGGGATCGGCGGGCTGGATCACGGCCACGATGCTGTCGCCGCGCAGCACAGTGTCGCCCACCTCGACGGGCGAGCGGATCGCGTTGCCGCTCACCGGGGCGGTGACCAGATAGGGATCGCGCACCCGCGTCACACCCTCGGCCGCGACGGTGACCTGCATCGGCCCGCGCGCGGCGGTTTCCATGTCCACCGGGATCGGCTCGGGCCAAAGCGCCCAGACGAGCCCCCCGGCGACCGCGAGGCCCGTCGCCCCGCCCACCATCATGCGTGTCGAGAGCATGGCGGTCACTCCTTCTGCTTGAGGGCGGTCACGATGTCGATGCGGTCGAGCCGGCGGCGCACCGCCAGGACCGAGCCCGCCGCCGCGGCGAGCACGATCAGCGTCGCCCAGCCATAGGTGGCGCGGCTGACCACGAGCGGGATCTCCGCGAACTCGGTGGACAGCCCCTGCGCGGTCAGCGCCGCGAAGCCGTAGCCCAGCCACCAGCCCACCGGCACCGCGAGCAGCGACAGCAGCGCGAGCTCCCCCACCAGCACATACGCGACCTCGCCGCGCGTGAATCCCAGCACCCGCAGGCTGGCGAGCTCGTGCGCGCGCTCGGAAAGCTGGATGCGCGCGGCGTTGTAGGTCACGCCCACGGTGATCAGGATGCCGAGCGTGGCGTAGAAGAACACCATCGTGAAGAGGTTTTCCTCAATCTGCGCGTTGAACTGGTCGCGCGTCTCGGTCACCAGCATCACGCCGCTTATGGCGGGCGTGTCGGTGACGGCGCGGTAGAAATCGCCCAGGGCGGCGTCATCCACCATCAGGTTGATGCGGTTGACCTGCGGCGCCTGGCGCATGAGCCCGAAAAGGGTGCCCGCGTCGATATAGATCTCCTCGCCGAGGCTCTGGCGGGTGAGCGTCGTGACCGGCAGCGCATGGGTCTCGCGCGGCGGGGCGAGGAACTCGACCGTCACGCGCGCGCCCACGCTCAGGCCGAGCTCGGCGGCCATGCGCTCGGGGATCGCGATGCCGCCCGTGGGGATATCCACCGACCGGCCATCGGCATCGAGCACGCGCAGAAGCTCGGCATCGTCGCCCCGCGCCTCCATGCGCATGAGCTCCTCGCGCGGGCCCACCGACAGGCGCACGGGCATCGAGAACGCCCCCTCCGCGCGCAGCACGCCGGGCAGCGCGGCGGCGGCGAGCGTTGCCGCGTCGCCGCGCGGCTCGCTCAGCCGCAGCGTCATGTGCTGGCGGTTGGACTGGTTGAACATCTCGTCGAGCATCACCTCGATGGCATCGAAGAAGAAGAACGACGCCACCAGCACCGCCACCGAGGCCGACACCCCGAACAGCGTCACCGCCGCGCGCCCCGGCCAGCGCGTGATCGAGCGCAGGATCATCATCGTCGTCTGGCGCAGCCGCAGCGCGGCCCCGAGCCGGTCCACCGCGCCGCGGCTGAACTTCGCCGGTGCCGGCGGCGACATCGCCACCGCCGGGCGCAGCCGCACCGATCCCCACACCGCACGCAGCGCCCCGAGCAGCACCGTCGCCACGGCGAGCGCGCCCGAAAGCGCGAAGGCCGCCGGCGAGATCTGCCGGACCAGGAAGGGAAAGCGGAAGAACTCCGCGAGCATCGCCGTGATGCCCCCCGTCAGCAACACGCCCGCGCCCCAGCCGATCGCCACCCCGGCCACGCCGATTCCCGCGCTCATCATCAGGTAATGCGCCGCCACGCGCCCCGTCGAATAGCCCACCGCCTTCAGCAGGCCGATCTGCTGGCGCTCCTGCGCGATCAGCCGGCTGAGCACCATGTTCACCAGAAACGCCGATACGAGAAAGAACACCGGCGGCATGATGACCGCGAGCGCCGCGAACTGGTCGAGCTCGTGCTGGAGCATCGCGTGCGAGACCTGCCCCTCGCGGCCATGTGCGCCGGTGCCGCCATATCGGGCGAGCAACTCGTCGAGCGCGGCGATCACCGGCTCGGCGCGCGCGCCGGGCGTCAGCGCGACCGCCACGTCGTTGAATGCCCCGTCGAGATCGAAGGCCGCTGCCGCCGCCGGCCGGCCCATCCAGATGACGCCGAAGCGCCGGTCGTCGGGCATGATCGCGCCGGGGCCGATCGAGTAGATGTGCTCGGGCGAGAGCATCGTGCCCGAGACACGCAGATCGCGCGCCTGCCCGCCGAGGATGGCGCGGAAGCGGTCGCCGGGGATGAGTCCGTGCGCCTCGGCGAAGGGCTCGGAGACAGCGACCTCGTCGGGCTCGAGCGGATCGGGCAGCGCGCCGCTGCGCAGAAGCGGGATGTTGAGCGCCGGCTCCCCGGAGTCGGGCAGCGACTTGACGAGCGCCATGCCCGGCTCGGCCATGTCCTCCATGTCCAGCACGACATGGCGCGCGATGCGCGTCTCCACCTGCGAGACGCCGTCGAGCGCGCCGATCTGTTCGCCCAGCCGCTCCGGCGCACGGGTCGCGGAGGCGAAGACATCGGCGAAGCGCTGGCGCTCGTAATAGGCGTCGCGCGTTCCCGTCAGCGTCGAGATCGAGCCATGGGACACGATGAGCACCGTAACCCCGCAGGCCAGCACCAGCGCGATGGCAAGGCTCTGCGCCCAGATGCGGCGCAGATCGCGCAGCAGCTTGCGCGTGATCGCGCTCACCAGCTGACCTCGGACGGCGCGAGACGCTCGGCATTCTCGACCACATCCGCCACCCGCCCGTCGGCGAGGAAGATCACCCGGTGCGCGATCTTCCGGATGGCGACGTTGTGGGTGATGAGCGTCGTCGCGGTGCCGAGCTCGGCGTTGATGTCCACCAGCGCCTCGAGTACCCGCACCCCGGTCTTGCTGTCGAGCGCGCCGGTGGGTTCGTCGCACAGGAGCACATCCGGGCGCTTGGCGATGGCGCGGGCGATGGCGACGCGCTGCT
Source organism: Paracoccaceae bacterium (assembly GCA_007131685.1). Taxonomy (GTDB): domain Bacteria; phylum Pseudomonadota; class Alphaproteobacteria; order Rhodobacterales; family Rhodobacteraceae; genus Alkalilacustris. Next base: position 5,016 of record SLQD01000221.1, read on the forward strand.
GCTCGCCGCCCGACAGCTCGGCGGGGAAGTGATCCATCCGGTCGGGCAGCCCCGCGCGCTCGAGCGCCTCCTCCGGGCGCATCGGCTTGGCGGCGATCTCGGTGACAAGGGCGACATTCTCGCGCGCGGTCAGGCTCGGCACGAGGTTGTAGAACTGGAACACGAAGCCGACATGGTCGCGGCGAAAACTCGTCAGCGCGGCGTCGGAGGCGCGGGTGAGCTCGCGGTCGCGAAAGAAGACGCGCCCCGCCGTGGGCGTGTCGAGCGCGCCGAGAATGTTCATCAGGGTGGACTTGCCCGAGCCCGACTGCCCGAGCAGCACCACCATCTCGCCCTCGTCGAGCGCCAGATCGACGCCGCGCAGCGCCTGCACCCGGGCCGCGCCACTGCCATAGACCTTGGTCACCCCTTCGGTGCGGAATACCGGCAAACCGCTCATCATGCGCCCGATCATTGCCCGGCACGCATGATAACGCCATCGGTGGCACGGAAGGAACCCGTGGTGACGGGCCGCGATGATCCGGCGAACCGGTAACGCGCCGCCTCACGCATGCGTGTCGACATCTCCGCCGCCCTTGTCTTGGCGCTGACCTGCCCCTAGGCTTCGCGGGATCGGCGCCGCGCGCCGGTGCAGGACAGAAACCGTGAGCAGACCGCGCAACCGGAGCCGCCATTGACCCCGATCCCCGAGCGATTGCTGCATCGCCTGCGTGCGCTCGCCGCGGTGCTGATGATCGCGGGCGCCGGTTCGGCGGGCGCAGAGCCCGTCGCGCCGGGTGCGCCGCAATTCGATGCCGGAGACCGGCGCGGCGGGCTGCTCGACGAGATCGTCTTCTCCACCGAGCCCGATACCGGCAAGGTCGTCGGGCTGATCGAGGACGGCACCTACCAGCTCTTCGCGCAGGGCATCACCAACCAGACGATCTTCCAGCGCATCCGCGAGTCCGAGCGCATCGAGCACGATCTCTCCTATGGCTCCTCCGTCGAGCTGACCTTCAACCCGTCCGGCCCGGAATTCGAGAGCGGCGAACTCAACCCCTTCGCCGTCCCCGAGATCCGCGAGGCGATGAACTGGCTGGTGGACCGGCGCCACATCGCCGAGGAGATCTATGGCGGGCTGGCGCGGCCGCGATACATGGTGGTGGGCACCGCGACACCCGATTACGCCGGCCTTGCCGCCGAGGCGCGCGAGATCGAGCTGCGCTATCAGCCCGATCCGCGCCGGGCAGAAGACGTCATAACCCGCGAGATGGAGGCGCTGGGCGCCGAGATGGCGGGCGGACGCTGGCATCACGAGGGCGCGCCGGTGACGCTGCGGGTGCTGATCCGCAATGACGACATCCGCCGCCAGGTGGGCGATTACGTCGCCAACCGGCTCGAGGATATCGGCTTCGGCGTCGAGCGGATGTATCGCGATGCCGAGGAATCCTCGCGCATCTGGATCGGCGGCGATCCGGCGGCGGGGCAGTGGCACGTCTATACCGGCAGCTGGGTGTCGATCGTCGTCAGCCGCGACACGGCGACCAATTTCGACTTCTACTACACCCCGCGCGGGCGCGCCGAGCCGCTCTGGCAGGCCTATGACCCGGCCCCGGAGTTCGACGAGGTTTCCGAGCGACTCAGCCGCGGCGACTATGGCGATCTCGACGAGCGCGCCGGGATGATGGCGCGCGCGCTCGAGCTGTCGATGCGGGACTCGGCGCGGGTCTGGCTGGTGGATCAGATCCAGGTCGGTCCGCGCGCGGCCGATCTCGGCGTGTCGGTCGATCTGGCCGGCGGGGTGCGCGGCTCGCAGCTCTGGCCGCTGACGGCGCATCGCGGCGACACGCCCGGCGGCAGCGCGCGCTTTGCGATGCCGAGCCTGCTGACCGAGCCGTGGAACCCCGTCGCGGGGACGAACTGGCTCTTCGATCGCATGGTGCTACGCGCGCTCGACGATTCGGCCGCGCTGCCGGACCCGTTCACCGGGCTATTCCGCCCGCAGCGCATCGCCGAGGCCGAGCTCACCGTGGAAACCGGCACGCCGGTGACGAAGTCCCTCGACTGGCTGGAACTCGGGCAGGCCGACGAGATCCTCGTGCCCGACGATGCGTGGCTGGCCTGGGACGGCGAAGAGGGGCGGTTCCTCAGCGTCGCCGAGGCCGGCGAGGACGGGCTCAGGGCGCGCACCCGTTCGCGGATCGTCTTCGAGGACGGCTATTTCGACCGGCGCTGGCATGACGGCACGACGGTGTCGCCGGCAGATCTGCTGATCTCCTACGCGCTCACCTTCGCGCGCGCCGATCCCGACAGCCCGCTCTTCGATCCGAGCCATGTGCCGGCCTTCGAATCGTTCGAGCGCCATTTCCGCGGCCTGCGGATCCTCTCGACCGATCCGCTCACCGTGGAGGTCTACAGCGACCAGATCACGCCGGATGCCGAGACCATCGTGGCGCGGCGCGCGCCGGGGACGCTGCCCTGGCATGTGATGGCGCTCGCGATAATGGCCGAGGAGTCGGGCGAGCTGGCCTTCTCCTCCGATCAGGCCGACCGGCTCGGGGCCGAGTGGCTCAGCCTCGTCTCCGGGCCGAGCCTCGGCGTGCTCGATCGGATGCGCGAACGCGCCGCGGCGCAGGATCATGTTCCCTTCGCGGCGCTCCTCGGCGCGCATCTCGACGAGGGCGAGATTTCCGAACGCTACGCCGCGCTCGCCGATTGGCGCGCCGAGCGCGGGCATTACCAGATCGGCGACGGGCCCTATTACCTGCATTCCGTCTACCCGGTGCAGGGAGCGCTGGTGCTGCGCCATTTCGAGGATTTCCCGGACCCGGCGGACAAGTGGCTCGATTTCACCCGGCCGCCCATTCCGGCGGTGGCGCTCGACGGGCCGATGATGGTCCCCGATGGCGAGGCGGCGCGCTTCGAGATCGAGGTGAGCTCGGCGGGCGAGCCGTATCCGGCAGAGGATATCGCGACGGCGGAGTTCCTGCTCTTCGACGGCGACGGCGCCCTGATGGAGCGCGGCGCCGCCGAGCCGCGCGGCGCGGGGCTCTGGGAAGTCGCGCTGTCGGCCGACCAGGTCGCCGGGCTCGGGCGCGGGGCCAACAGCCTCGAGGTGGTGGTGACCTCGCGCCATGTGGCGATGCCGGTCTTTGCCTCCTTTGCCTTCGCGACGGTGCCCGAGGGCACGCAGAAACTGCAGTAACGGGGCGGCGATGGCGCAGTCGGCGGAGCAGCGAGGGGAAGGCGCGAGCGCGGGCACGGCACGCGGCTGGTTGCGCGATGCGCGCCTGATCGGGGTGTTCGTGTTGCGCCGGGTCGTGGCGCTGATGGTGACGGTGCTGATCGGGGTCTACCTGACCATCGTCGTGGCCAATATGGGCGGGCAGGTCGACGAGCTGCGCGAGATCCAGATCCGCTCCGACATCTCCGAGGCGGTGCGCGCCGACCCCGAGATCCCGGCCGAGGAGCGCGGCGAGCTCGTCGAGCGGCGCGTGCAGATGGAGCGCGAGCGGCTCAATCTCGATCAGCCCTTCGTCATCCGCAGCGTCGATTACCTGCGCCGGGCGATAATGCTCGATCTGGGCCGCGCCGAGCAGATGCACTCCGATCTCGGCTCGCGTCAGGTCTATGCCATCATCACCGAGCGCCTGCCCGCGACGATCCTGCTCTTCGGCACCGCCAACATGCTGGTCTTCTTCGCCTCGATCTTCGCCGCGCTCGGCCTGTCGCGCCGCTACGGCAGCCTGACCGACCGCACGGTGATCGGCCTTGCGCCCACATCGGCCGCGCCGGGCTGGTTCTACGGCATCTTCCTGATCCTCGTCTTCGCCTTCATCGTGCCGGTGCTGCCCTCGGGCGGGATGGTCGCGGTGCCGCCGCCGGAGAGCCCCTGGGCCTATGCGCTGAGCGTGATGCGGCACATGGTGCTGCCGGTGACGGCGATGTTCATCTCCTCGATCTTCATCTCGATCTATTCCTGGCGCACCTTCTTCCTGATCCACTCCAGCGAGGATTACGTCGAGATGGCGCGCGCCAAGGGGCTGCCCTCGGGCATGATCGAGCGGCGCTACATCCTGCGCCCGACCCTGCCGCCGATCATCACGAGCTTCCTTCTGATGCTGATCGGGCTGTGGAGCGGGGCGATCATCCTAGAGCAGGTCTTCAACTGGCCCGGCCTCGGCACGCTGCTGTTTCAGGCAATCGGGCATCGCGACACGCCGGTGATCATCGGCGGGGTGGTGATCTTCGCCTATCTGCTGGCACTGACGGTGTTCCTGCTCGATTTCCTCTATGCGATCCTCGACCCCAGGGTGCGCGTCGGCTTCGAGGGGGGGGAGCGATGAGCCGCTGGTCCGCCGGGCTGCGCCAGATGCGCCGCTACCCCTCGGCGGTGGCGGGGATGGCGATCATCGTCTTTCTCGTCGGGGTGGCGGTCTTCACCGTCATCGCGATTCCCTACAGCCAGGCCCTCGACGCCTGGCGCGGCGGCGATCAGTGGCGCATGCACCCGGCCAATGCCAGCCCGGTCTGGACCGACCGCATCACCGGTGGCAACGCGCCCCCCACCATCACCGTCGCGCGCGACGACGGCGCCACCGAGATCGAGCCCTTCGAGGGCGGCCAGCGGCTGCGCCTGCCGCTCGCCTTCGATTACGACCATGACGGTTTCCCCACCGAGCTGACGGTCTTCCTGCGCGCCGAGGGGATGGACCGGCCCGCCTTTCTGCGCGCGACATGGCTGCGCCCGGATGGCGAGGAGATCGCGCTGGGCGGCTTTCGCGTCTCCGATGGCGACCGGCTGTCGATCTCGCAGGACACCGCGCTCGAGGACCGGCTTGGCGCGGTGCCGCATATCGGGCTGTTCTCCGTCGAGCCGGGCGCGCGCCCGCCCGAGGTGCTGCCCGGGCGCTACGAGCTGGTGCTCGACGCCATCGTGTTCGACGCGGAGGCGCGTCTCGATGCCGATCTTGTCGCCTATGGCCGGGTGCACGGCCTCGCCGGGACCGACCACCAGCGCCGCGATCTTTCCGTGGCGCTCCTGTGGGGCACGCCGATCGCGCTCGCCTTCGGGCTGATGGCCGCGGTGGGCACGACGGTGACGACGCTGATCATCGCCGCGGTCGGGGTGTGGTACGGCCGCTGGGTCGATGCGATCATCCAGCGGCTCACCGAGGTGACGATGATCCTGCCGATCCTGCCGGTGCTGGTGATGGTGGGCACGCTCTATTCGACGAGCATCTGGCTGATGCTGGGGGTTGTGATCCTGCTCGGCATATTCTCGGCCTCGATCAAGATGTATCGCGCGATGCTGCTGCCCATTCGCGAGTCGCCCTATATCGAGGCC
>SLQD01000079.1 GCA_007131685.1 Paracoccaceae bacterium
CGCTCCGGTGCGAACCGGCGCGCGCGCCGGTAGCCGCGATCGATACCGCCCCGCTGCCGCCGCGCGCGCCGGCGCCGGCAGCGGGGCTCAGGATCTTCCATTTCAACGATCTGCACAATCACATCGCCAGCTTCGACGCCGATGGCCGCCTGCAGCCGCGCTTTGCGGCGATGTCCCAGCGCGTGCACGCGGCCCGCGACGCGGGGACGCCGGCGGTGTTCGTCTCGGTGGGGGCCGATCACACCGGCGGTATTCTCGACGAGATCGCGTGCGATCGCACCGGCCGGTTCCGACTCGATCCGGCCTACCGCGTCTACTCCGCCGCCGGGCTCGACGTCGCGGCGATCGGCAATCACGAGTTTGACCGGGGCACCGCGCACCTCGCGCGCGCGATCCGTCAGGATGCCGCTTTCCCGGTGCTCAGCGCCAATGTCCACTCCTCCGAGCATATCGAGCCGGGGCGCGATTTTCATCCTGCGATCATCGCCCTGATCTGCGGCCTGCGGGTGGGATTCATCGGGCTGACGACCCGGATCGAGAGCCGCGCGCCGCAGAACGGCGATCCGACGATCCGTGTCGGCAATCCCGTTACCGCGCTGGAGCGGGTGCTGCCGCCGCTTTCGGCGGTCTGCGACACGGTGGTGATCCTGTCGCATTGCGGCTACGGAGACAGCGGCACGGCCACCGGCAAGGCCGCCGTGGCCCGCGATCTGGGCGAAGCGGATTTCGCCCTCGCCGCCTGCGCCGATGCGCACAGTGCGGCGCCCGCCGTGCTGCTCGGCGCGCACACGCATACGCGGCTCAACGAGCACGGTTTCGAGCCCGGGAACCGCATCGGATCGGTTCCGATCACCCAGGCCGAGGCCAACGGGCGGTTCCTCGGCGAAGTCACGCTCGAGGGAACGCCGCCGGCCTTCGCCGATGCGCGGCTGCACCCGATCGCGCCCGGGGACGCGCATGACACGGCGCTCTTCGAGGAGCATATCCGCCCGCTCTTTGGCGAGGTCGATGCCCTCCTGTCGCGCACGGTGTTCGACAACAGGGTGCCGGGGCTCGGCTGGGAGGTGACGCAGCGCACCCGCTACGGCGGCGATTGCGGGGTGGCCAATCTCTTCAACGACGCGGTGGTGGCGCGGGTCGCGGCGCTGACGGGGCGCGCGCCCGATCTCGCCATGCTGACCGGGGGCAGCCTGCTGTCCGGGCTGCCGGTGGGGCCGGTGAGCTATCGGCACTTCTTCGAGGTGATGCCCTATCCCGACGAGATCTACATCCTCGACGTGGCGCCCGAGGAGCTGGCCGATATCCTCCTGTCCAATGCGTGCCGGGTCCTGCGCCCCGCGGAGGATCTCGCGACGGACCGCTTCATCGGCCGCGGCTTCGTGCATTTCTCGGCAGGGCTGCGCTACGGGATCGAGCTTGGCACGGAGGCGGCGGCGTCGCGGCCGCGGGATGTGCGCATCCATGGCCAGCTCCTGTGCGCCCGGCGCGAGCCGATCCGCATCGCGACGGTGTCGTATCTCGCGCTCGGCGGCTTCGGGGAGCGCTGGGCCGGGCAGGAGATCGGCGGCGGCGTGCAGCGCGGGCTCGCGGGCTTCGACATGCGCGCCATGCCGCAATCCCCGACGGGGCTTTTCTATCGCAAGGAGGTCGAGGCCTTCCTGCGCGGCCTCGGCCGGGTCGAGGCGGACCCGCATGACGGCCGCCTCGTGCTGCACGATCAGCCGGCGAAGAGGTCGTCGAGTTCGGAGTAGTCGGGAAGGGTGCGATCGATGGCGCGCCCGCCGCGCAGCACGATGCGGTCCGATTGCGGGCGCGCGAAGAGCTCGTTGAAGCTGCGCGCGCGAAAGGCGATCAGATCCGCCGGCGCGCCCGGCGCAAGCGACGGCGCCGCGAAGCCGCAGGCGCGCGCCGGGTTGGCCAGCACGGACTGCACCCAGTCCGGCGCGGAATGGTCGAGATGGCCGATCCGCGTGGCCTCGCGCAGCACTTCGAGCATGTCGAGATCGCCGTAGGCATAGAACGGATCGCGCGTGTTGTCGGAGGCGAAGCTGACATTGATGCCGCGCGCGCGCATCTCGTGGATCGTGGTGATGCCGCGCATCCGCGGGGTGCGGCCCGGATGCCGGTCCTGCAGGTAGAGGTTGCACATTGGCAGGCTGACGACGTTGAGCCCGGCCCGTGCGACGAGGTCGAGCGTGTCGTTCGCGCGCGCGGGATCCTGCGCGGCGAGCGAGCAGCAATGGCCCACCGTCACCGGCGCGTCGAAGCGCTCCGCGAGCACCGTCTCGGCGATCAGCCGCAGCGTCTCTGCCGCCGGGTCCAGCGTCTCGTCGACATGGAAATCGACCTCGAGCCCGCGCTCGGCGGCGAGGCGCAGGAAGGCGCGCAGCCGCTCGGCGAGATCGGGCAGAGGATAGCTCACCATGCCGAGCACGCCGCCCGATTCGGCCACCAGATCGGCCGTGCCCCGAAACGCGCCATCGAGCTCGATGCGGTCGGCGCCGGCAAGGCACGCGCCCTGCAGCGCGATGCGCCCGGCCCATTCCTCGCGCAGCTCGCGAAACACCGGCC
>SLQD01000097.1 GCA_007131685.1 Paracoccaceae bacterium
CACCGCGCGCCCCGGGCGCCGGCGCTGCGCGGCGCGGGCGAGCGCCATCGCGGGTTGATGGGCGAAGAGCTCGTCATAGGCCAGCCGCCGCCGCGCCGGCGCATCCCGAGCGAGCGCCGCCTGCTCCTGCGGCGCATGCGCCGCTTCGAGCGCCGCGCGCCAGCCCGGCCAGCCCTCGCGCAGGAGAAGCGCCGGGTCGATCCACTCCGCAAGCTCCGGTGCGCGCGCGCGCGCCGCCGCCGCCGCACGGCGCATCGCGCGCTGCGTCACCCCCTCGGTCAGCGGGTAGACGGGCTCGAACGTGGGCAGATCGCCCGCGTCCTCGGGTGGCAGGATATGGTCGGGATGCGCCATCTGCGCGACCCCGTCGAAGAGCTCGAGCCGCCCGGAGACGAGCCGGCGCTGCCCGACCGGCAGCAGATGCTGAAGCCGCGCGCCATGTCCGTGAAAGAAGACCAGCTCGAATTCCACGCCCCCGCCGTCGCGCACAAGAACGCGATGCGGCCCCTTGCCCGTGGGCCGGTAATGGCGCAGCACCGTGACCTCGACGGTTGCGACCGCGGGCGGGGCCACCTCGCGGATGCTGCTGCGATGGCTTCGGTCGATGCCCGAATGCGGCAGCGTGAAGAGCAGATCGCGCGGCGTGGCGATCTCGAGCGCTTTCAGCCGTTCGGCGCTGCGCGCGCCGATGCCCGGCAGGGTCTCGAGCCCGGCGAAGAGCGGAAACAGTATCTCGGGCCGCCCCGCCAAGGCTCAGCCCCCGCGCGCGAGCGCGAGCCACGCCTCCTCGTCGATGACCTCGACGCCGAGCTCCGAAGCCTTCTTCGCCTTCGAGCCCGCGCCCGGCCCCGCGACCACGATATCGGTCTTCGCCGAGACCGAACCGGCAACCCTGGCGCCGAGCGCCTCGGCGCGGGCCTTGGCCTCGGCGCGGGTCATTCGCTCGAGGGTGCCGGTGAAGACGATGGTCTTGCCGGCAACGGAGCTGTCGGCCGGGCCGGTGGCGGCGGCGTCCTCGATCTCGATCTCGGCAGCGAGCCGGTCGATCGAGGCGCGCTCGGCAGGCTGGTGAAACGCCGTGATCAGTGCCTCGGCGAGAACGCTGCCGACCCCGTCGATCGACAGCAGCGAGTCCCATTCGGGCCCCTGCCCGATCTCGGCGCGGTCCATCGCGCCCTCGAAGGCCGCCCAGCTTCCGTAATGGCGCGCCAGCAGCGCCGCGGCCGACTCCCCGACATGCCGGATACCGAGCGCGAAGATCAGCCGGTGGAGCGGCACGCGCCGGCTCGCCTCGATGGCGCGAAAGAGGTTCTGCGCGGATTTCTCGCCCCAGCCCTCGCGGTTCCTGAGCTGGCGCGGTCCGCTGCCGAAGCGGGCCTCGAGGGTGAAGATATCTGCCGGCTCGGCGATCCAGCCATCGCGGTAGAGCGCCTCGACCTGCTTCGCGCCGAGTCCTTCGATATCGAGCGCGCCGCGCGAGACGAAATGCTTGAGCCGCTCCACGGCCTGGGCGGGACAGATCAGGCCGCCGGTGCAGCGCCGCGCCGCGTCACCAACCTCGCGCACCGCCTCGGCGCCGCATTCGGGGCAATGGCGCGGGAATTCGAACGGCGCGGCCCCGCCGGGGCGGCGCGCGAGATCGACATCGCGGATCTTGGGGATCACGTCTCCGGCGCGATAAACCTCGACCCAGTCTCCCTCGCGGATATCCTTGCCGTCGCGGATCGGATTGCCCGCGGCATCGCGCGCGGCGATGTAATCCTCGTTGTGCAGCGTCGCGTTGGAGACGACGACGCCGCCCACCGTGACCGGGGCGAGACGCGCGACGGGGCTGAGCGTGCCGGTGCGCCCGACCTGGATGTCGATCTTCTCGAGCCGGGTCCATGCAAGTTCTGCAGGGAACTTGCGCGCGATCGCCCAGCGCGGCGTCGTCGAGCGAAAGCCCAGCCGGTCCTGCAGGGCGAGATCGTCGATCTTGTAGACGACTCCGTCGATGTCATAGCCGAGCGTCGCGCGGCGCTGCTCGATATCGCGATAGGCCGCGTGCAGCTCTTCATCGCTGGCGCAGCGCCGGGTGAGCGGATTGATCGCGAAGCCGAGCGCGCCGAGCCGCTCCAGCGCGCCCATCTGCGTATCGGCCAGCGGCTCGGAAAGCGCGCCCCAGCCATAGGCGAGGAAGCGCAGCGGGCGCGCGCGCGTGACTTCGGCATCGAGCTGGCGCAGCGAGCCGGCGGCGGCATTGCGCGGATTGGCGAAGGTCTTGTCGCCGGCCTCGGACTGGCGCGCATTGAGCGCGGCGAAATCCGCATGGGCCATGTAGACCTCGCCGCGCACCTCGAGAAGCTCGGGCGCATCGTCGAGGCGCGCGGGAATCTCCCCGAGCATGCGGGCATTCGCGGTGACATTCTCGCCCGTCTCCCCATCGCCGCGCGTGGCCGCCTGCGCGAGCCGGCCGCGCACGTAGCGCAGGGCGAGGGAGACGCCATCGATCTTGGGCTCGGCGGTGAAGGTGAGCGCAGCGTGCGCATCGAGGCCGAGATAGCGGCGGATGCCGGCCACGAATGCGTCGAGCTCGGCGTCGCTGAAGGCGTTGCCGAGGCTGAGCATGCGCTGCGAGTGGCGGACCTTCTCGAATCGCTCCGCCGGGGGCGCACCGACCCGGTCGCTGGGGCTGTCATCGCGCTTGAGATGCGGAAACTGCGCCTCGATCGCCGCATTGCGCTGCTTGAGCGCGTCGTATTCGGCATCGCTGATGCGCGGCGTGTCCTCGGCGTGATAGGCTAGATCGGCCGCGCGCAACGTCTCGGCGAGCCGCGCGAGCTCATCGCGCGCCTGTGCCTCGGTGAGCACATCGACCTTCGCACCTCCTGCCATGCCGCCCTCTCCGCTCTGTGCCCGTCTCGTGTGATAGGGGCGCGGCACGCCGAGGTCCAGCGAGGACCACGCGCCGACGATCACGGTGCCCGAACCCGCCGGGGCGGCGGCGGGCCGCGGCTGCCGAAGCGCGAGAACGCTCTTGCGCGGTGCGCCCACGAGGCGATGATGGGCCGGTGCGCCACTGCCACCGGACGAATCGGAGAAGCTCGCCATGACCCCTCAGCACGTCCCGGACGCCGTGTTTCACACCCGCGTGCGCAACCCGGCGCTTGGCGGTGACAACCCTTTCGAGTGGTGGGACATTTCGAGCGATGACGTGTTCGCGGGCAAGCGCGTCGTCCTGTTCGCGCTGCCGGGTGCCTTCACACCGGCCTGCTCGGATGCCCACCTGCCCGGATACGAACGCCATCATGACGATTTCGTCGCGGCCGGTGCGGACAGCGTCGTCTGCCTCGCGGTCAATGATGCCTTCGTGATGCAGCAATGGGCACGGTCGCGCGCAGTCGAGAAGGTGACGATGCTGCCCGATGGCAACGGCGAGTTCACGCGGAAGATGGGCATGCTTGTCGACCGCTCGACGCAGGGGATGGGGTTTCGAAGCTGGCGATACGCGATGCTCGTGGATGATCGTGAAATCGTGAAGCTGTTCGCCGAGCCCGGCTTTCGTGACAACCCGCCCGGCGTGCCGCTCGAGGTGTCGGGCGCCGAGACGATGCTCGAGCACCTTCGCGCGCGCGGCTGAGCCCCGTGGGGGCCGTGCCCGGCTCCGCGCGGGTCGGGGCCGGAAAGCTCCGACGCCGCAGGGGCAGGCGTGCATCGTCCACCCGTTGAAAGGCGCGCGCTCCGGCGGATGCGCTCACCGCTACGGAACTTCGCCACCGCGACTGTCCGGCATGGCGCCGCCGCCTTCGTCAGAGACGATTTCGTAGCGGTGGTGATCCATTCGTGCCGCCACCGACTCGGTCCCGCGCGAGCCAGCCATTGCCGGTATTGAAACCCGGCTGGCTCCACAGCCGCCGATCACGCTCCCCGAGATCACGATCGGCGGCAGGACGGCGCCGATTCCGGCATGACCGATCATTCACCGCAATCCATCCGGCCGCATGAGCACGGGAAGCTCAAAGGGGTCGGACACAACACGCCACGCGATTGCCGCGCGTCGCCCTCGGCTGGCGCCACTCCGTGCCCACCGACCGGTCGGGGCGGGCACCACGGCAAGCAAGGCAGGCGGCAGCGGGTCCGTCGGGCGCCCGGGCGCCGCGCCCAAGCGGCGAAGCCGCCCCGGCCTTCGGGGGCTGCCCGCGCGCACGCGCCGCGCAACACGCCGGATCGGATTACGCCCCGAGCGCGACGTGTGCGGTCTGCTCCTCGGGCGCGGGATCGCGCAGGACATAACCCCGCCCCCAAACCGTCTCGATGTAGCTCGCCCCGCCGGTGGCCTCCGCGAGCTTCTTGCGCAGCTTGCAGATGAACACGTCGATGATCTTGAGCTCCGGCTCGTCCATGCCGCCATACAGGTGGTTGAGGAACATCTCCTTGGTGAGCGTGGTGCCCTTGCGAAGGCTCAGCAGTTCGAGCATCTGGTATTCCTTGCCGGTCAGATGCACCGCGCGCCCCTCGACCTCGACAGTCTTGGCGTCGAGATTGACCTCGACCCGGCCGGTACGGATGATCGACTGGGCATGACCCTGGCTGCGCCGGATGATGGCATGGATCCGGGCGACGAGTTCCTCTCGGTGAAACGGCTTGGTGAGATAGTCATCCGCCCCGCTTCCGAAGCCCTTGATCTTGCTTTCGGTGTCATCCTCGCCGGTGAGGATCAGGATCGGCGTGCCGACCCGCGCGCCGCGCATCTGACGCAGAACGTCATGACCGGCCATGTCGGGCAGGTTCAGGTCCAGCAGGATCAGATCGTAATCGTAGATCTTGGCCAGATCGATCGCCTCCTCACCGGAGTCGGTGCAGTAGACATTAAGATTGGCATGGGTCAGCATCAGCTCGATGCTGCGCTGTGTCGTCGGATCGTCTTCCACCAGCAGGACGCGCATGGCAATGTCTCCGGTTGAAACCTCTGGCCCCAGACTGGGCGTTAATAGTTAACTGCCGGTTACGCTGCCATATTCGTTGCGGATTGCAACCTAAAGTTGACGATATTTCTTCAGCGCGGTGACCTTGAGCGCCCCCTTTCCGAAACGCGTTGCAGCCGTGCACCACTGCTCGAACTCCTCCTCGGAAAGCCCGTAGCGGCGCAGCGCGTCCTCGCGCGAGATCAGCCCTGTCGCCACAGCGCGCACCACGGCGAGCTTGCGGCTCGCGACCCAGCGCGACGTGTTCGGATCCGGCAAGTCCGCGCGTGTCATGATGCTTCCATCCGGCAGCGTGACGGCGCCGGGCCCCTCCGATCGCTTGATATACATCGCAAACACCCCTCAATGGTCCCCGAACGGATCATTGGCTGACAGCGTTAAGGAGCGGTTTTCGGCGGGGTTGAGAGTATCGCGCATTTTCCTATATTTGGCCGCATTCGCACGGAGATCCCGATGGCGCTCGACAACACCGGACCGCTCAATTCGCTCGGCCTGCCCAAGCCGCCGGCCGAGACACGCGTGATCGTCGCCATGTCGGGCGGGGTGGACAGCTCCGTTGTCGCCGCGATGCTGCATGAGGAGGGCTATGACGTGGTCGGCATCACGTTGCAGCTCTACGATCACGGGGCGGCGCTCGCGAAGAAGGGGGCCTGCTGCGCCGGGCGCGACATTCATGATGCGCGCCGCGTCGCAGAGGCGCGCGGCTTTGCGCATTACGTGCTCGACTACGAGAACGCCTTTCGCGACGCGGTGATCGACGAGTTCGCCGACAGCTACCTCGCCGGGGCCACCCCGGTGCCCTGCATCCGCTGCAACGAACGGGTCAAGTTTCACGACCTGCTGGAGACGGCGAAGGATCTCGACGCCGACTGCATGGCGACGGGCCACTACATCCAGCGCAAGGCGGGCGCGACCGGCGCCGAGCTGCACATGGCCGCCGACCCGGTGCGCGACCAGTCCTATTTCCTGTTCTCGACCACGCAGGCGCAGCTCGACTATCTGCGCTTCCCGCTCGGGCACCTGGAGAACAAGGACGCCACGCGCCGGCTCGCGCAGCATTACGGGCTGAGTGTCGCCGACAAGCCCGACAGCCAGGATATCTGCTTCGTGCCCGATGGCGATTACGCAAAGGTCATCGAGAAGCTGCGCCCCGGCGCGGCGGAGCCGGGCGAGGTCGTCCATGCCGATGGCCGGGTGCTCGGCCACCATCCCGGCGTGATCCATTTCACCATCGGGCAGCGCCGCGGGCTCGGCATCGGCGGGCTCGAGGAGCCGCTCTACGTGGTGCGGCTGGATCCGGAGACGCGGCGCGTCGTGGTCGGGCCGCGGGCGATGCTGGCGACGCGCCGGGTGCCGATCCGCGAGGTCAACTGGCTGGGCGATGCGCCGCTGCAGAGCCGGTCCGAATGGCCGCTCTCGGTCAAGCTGCGCTCCACGCGCCCGCCGCGCGAGGCGGTCCTGCGCCCGACAGGTCCCGACAGCGGCGAGGTCGAGCTGATCGCGCCGGAGGAGGGCGTCAGCCCCGGGCAGGCCTGCGTCTTCTACGAGCCCGAAGGCACGCGCGTCTTCGGCGGCGGCTGGATCACCCGCGGCTGATCCGCTTGCCCCCGCCCGGCCCCGCCGCTAGCGTCAGGCCGAGTAAGGGGACGGGGACACCATGAGCGAGACAACGCATGCGCGCCGGATGGCCGGCCTTCCCGGCTGGGTTCTCGGGGTGCTCTATGTCGGTATCGTGGCGCTTCCGCTGCTGCTCGCCGCGCTCGGGGATGTCGAGCCGTTCGATATCTGGGCCGAACTCGCAGCGGCGACAGGGATCGCCGGGGGCGTGATGATGCTTCTGCAGCTCGTCAGCAGCGGCCGCTTCGAGACGCTGTCGGGGCGCATCGGCATCGACGTGACGATGGGATTTCACAAATGGGCCGCACCGATCGCGCTGGTGCTGGTACTGCTGCATCCGCTCCTGCTGGTGGGGCCGTGGGACGACCCGGCCCGCTCGGCGCAGCGGCTCTGGGCGATGTTCACGGGGGAGCGGCTGCGAGACGGGGTGGCGGCGCTGGTGATTCTTCTGGCGATCATCGGGCTCGGGATCTTTCGCGAGAAGCTGCCGGTGCGCTACGAGGTCTGGCGCGCGACCCATGCGCTGATGGCGCTGGCGCTGGTGATCCTGACTGTGGTGCATGCGCGCGCGCACGGCATCTATGCGGCCGAGCCGCTCTCGGGCGCGTTCTGGATCGCGCTCGGTATCGCGGTGGTCGCGCCGATGCTGTGGGTCTATGCGCGCAAGCCGCGCGATCTCGCGCGCCATCGCTGGCGGGTCAGCGGGGTGCGCAGGCTCGCGCACAAGCTGTGGGAGCTCACCCTGACGAGCGGCACCGGCACGCCGCTGCGCTACGCGGCGGGGCAGTTCGCCTGGATCAACGCGACCCACAGGCACGTGCCGCTCGCGGACAACCCGTTCTCCTTCTCCTCGGCGCCGGGCGACGGCACGCGGCTGCAATTCATCATCCAGGAGGCCGGTGATTTCACCGATACGGTCGGCGATCTGCCCGAGGGCCGGCCCGTCGCGCTCGACGCGCCGCATGGCAGCTTCACCGCCGCGCGGCTCGATGGCGACGCGATCGTGCTCGTGGGCGGCGGCGTGGGTGTGGCGCCGATCGTGGGGATCCTCGCCGATCTCGCGGCGCGCGGCGAGACGCGGCCGGTGCGGCTGATCTATGCGGCGCGCGACCGGGCATCGCTCATCGATCCGGCGGAGTTCGAGCCGATGCTCGCGCAGCTCGACGCGCGCGCGCTCTACCTCGTGGACGAGGACACAGACGATCCGCGGCTCGGGCGCGGCCCCATCGGCGCGGCGCATTTGCGCGACATGCTCGACGGCATCGACCCGGCGCGGGCCTCCGCGCTGCTGTGCGGGCCCGGTGCGATGATGGTCGCCGTGACCGATACGCTCAACGATATCGGGGTGCCGCTCGACAACATCGAATACGAGCGTTTCGACTACAGCGACGGGGCGCAGTCACGCAAGGATCGCCGGATCCTCACGCGGTTCCGGCTCACCGGCGCGGCAGTCGCGCTCGCCGCGCTGATCTTCGCCCTGCGTTAGAGCGCGTCGCGTTCATTCAAATTCATGCGACACGCTCTAACCTTCTGGAGTCGCATGTTCGAGGAGCGCAAAACCGGCTCCCACTCTTGCGCAACACGCTCTAGAGATCGAGCAGATAGGCGATGATGTCGGCGCGGTCCTGATCGTCCTCGGCATAGTGTTCGACGAGGAATTCGTCGAGCCACGCGGCGCGCTCCTCGTCATCACCCTCGATTCCCTGCATGAAACGCCCGGGCCGGGCATGGCACTCGACGCAACTCGCGTCATAGGCATCGGCCCCGCGGTCGATATCGCCGACGGTCTCGTCATCGGCAAGGGCCATCGGCGCGGCGACAAGGGCCGCCGCTGCGATCGCGAAACGGATAAGCATGGCAAGAACCTCCGGGTTTCAATTCGCCGCGCCAGCATGCGGCGCAATGCCGCGTTTGCCAAGGAATTCCAGCACCGAGTCCGCCGCGCGCTGCCCCGGCGGCGGGCCGCCCTGCCCCAGCCTTGCCATCGCCTGCACCATCGCGGCGCGCTGCGCCGCCCGCTCGGGCCCGTCGCGCAATAGCGCCCCTAGCGCCGGGGCCATGCGGTCGGCGCGGCAATCGCGGCCGAGGAATTCCGGCACCGCCCGCGTTTCGCTGACAAGATTGACCAGCGTCACCGTGTCGATGCGCAGCATCCACGCCATCGCCAGCCGGGTGAGCGGCGCCATGTCGTAGCCGATCACCATCGGCACCCCCGCCGCCGCCAGCTCCAGCGACACGGTCCCCGACGCCGCGAGCGCCGCATCGGCGGCGGCGAAGGCGGCGCGCTTGTCATCCGGCCCGAGCACCACCGGCGCCCCCGGCCAGCACGCCACCTGCGCGCGCGCGAAGGACGCCGTCGCCGGTACCGTCGGAACCACGACGCGCAGACCCGGATGCGCCTGCGCCACCTGCTGCAGTGTCGCGCCGAAGCGCGGCGCGAGCCGCTCGATCTCTCCACGCCGCGAGCCGGGCAGCCCCAGCACCAGCGGCGCATCGGGCGCGATCGCGTGCGCCCCGCGAAACGCCGCCGCCTCCTGCGCACCGGTCACTGGCTCGGATACGACCGGATGGCCGACGAAATCGCAGCTCATCCCGGCCGCCTGCATGTAGGTCGGCTCGAAGGGCAGCAGCGCGAGCACATGATCGACCACCCCGGCCATGCGCCGCGCCCGCCCCGGCCGCCACGCCCAGACAGACGGCGCAACGTAATGCACCACCGGCTGCTCCGGCCGCGCCGCGCGCACCTGCCGCGCCACCCGCATGCAGAAGTCCGGGCTGTCGATGCCGATGAGCACATCCGGGCGCGCGGCGATGGCGGCGTCGGCAGTCTCGCGGATGCGGCGCTTGAGCTGGCGATACTTCGGCAGGATCTCCGCCAGACCCATCACCGACAGCTCCGCCATGGGAAAGCGGCTCGTGAGCCCCTGCGCGGCCATGGCCTCGCCACCCACCCCTGCGAAGGCAACTCCGGGCACCCGCACGCGCAGCCCCGCCATGAGAGCCGCGCCGAGCGCATCGCCCGACGCCTCCCCCGCGATCACGAAGACCCGCATCACCGCGCCCAGAGCAGTAGATCCAGCTCGTCGGCGATGCGCACGGCCTCGGTGCGGTCGAGCAGCATCACCCCGCCGGCCTCGAAGGCGATGCCCCCGAGCCCCGCCGCCGCCACTGCACGCAGCGTATGCGGGCCGAGCGCGGGCAGGTCGATGCGCCGGTCCTGGCCGGGCTTGGCGGCCTTGTAGAGCAGCCCGCGCGCGCCCGCCGGATCGGGGCGCATCGGCGGCAGCGCCGCGAGACCCGCAAGCATCGCATCGGTGCCCGGCAGTGCCTCCACCGCCAGGCACAGCCCCTGCGCCACGACCGCCCCCTGCCCGACATCCACCGCGCCGAGAGCGGCGACGATCTCGGCCGCGCGCGCGGCATCGGCGGTGTCGCCCGCATCGGGCCGGCGCGCGGAGAGCACGCCGGCATCGGGGACGAGATCGGACGCGACATCCGCCGCCCCGACCACGGCGAAGCCTTCATCCTCGAAGATCGCGATCACCTCGCGCAGCGTGGCGTCATCGCCCGACTGCATCGCCGCGAGCAGTCGCGGCACCATCGCCGCCGTGCGTGGATCGAACGCCGCCGGATCGAGCCGCGGCCGCTGCACCGCGCCCGCAAACACGATGCGGCCGACCCCGTGCTCATGCAGCGCATCGAGAAACGGCATCAGCCGCTCGACGCGAAAGGTCAGATCCGGCGGTCCGACCCCGTCGGTCAGCTCCGCCCCCTCCGGCGCCGCAATCAGCGGCGGCGCATCGAGCGCGGCGCGCAGGAGCGCGGGCAGCCGCCCCGCCCCGGCGATGATGGCGAGCCGGTCCGCCACGCTCACACCGGATGCAGGAAAGAGCGCTGCGACGGCTCCAGAAGGAACCCGGCCATCTCGCGCACATGCGGATCGGGACTGTCGCACAGGGCGCGGGCGCGCTCGGCGAGGGTGCCGTCGCCATGGGCGAGCGTGTCATAGGCCGCGCGCATCGCCCCGATCGCCGCCCGGTCGAGCCCGCGCCGCTTGAGCCCGACGAGATTGAGCCCCTCGAGCTTGCCGCGCGGGCCCTGCACGAGCCCGTAGGGCAGCACATCATGCGTGACCATCGTGACCGCGCCGATGATCGCGCCCGCACCGATGCGCACATGCTGATGCACGCCCGACAGCCCGCCGATGATGACCCCGTCGCCGATCACGCAGTGGCCCGCGAGCGCGGCCTGGTTGGCGAGGATCACCCCGTCACCGACGCGCGCGTCATGGCCGACATGGGCCCCGGTCATCAGAAGGCAGTCATCGCCGACACGGGTCAGCCCGCCGCCGCCCTCGGTGCCGGGGTTGAGCGTCGCCCCCTCGCGGATGCGTGCACGCGCGCCGATTTCGAGCCGCGTGGCCTCGCCGGCGAATTTGAGATCCTGCGGCACCTCGCCCACGCAGGCGAAGGGAAACACCACGCTGGCGGGGCCGATCTCCGTCGTGCCGGTGACGATGGCATGACTGCGCAGCTCGACGCCCTCTCCGAGCCCGACTTCGGGCCCCACCACGCAGAAGGGCCCCACGACGCAGCCCGCACCGATGCGCGCGCCCGCCTCGATGACGGCCGAAGGGTGAATGCGCGCCTCGGGATGCACGGACATCGCGCTAACCCGGCTGCGCGCCGGTGCTGATCATCGCTGCGAACTCGGCCTCGGCGGCAAGCTCGTCCCCGACACGCGCCTCGCCACGGAACTTCCAGACCTTCCCGCGCCCGCGCAGCACCGTGACATGGAGCTCGACGACATCGCCGGGACCCACCTTGCGACGGAACTTGCAGTTGTCGATGTTCATGAAATAGACGAGCGGGCCCTTGTCCGCGAGATCGAGCGTCAGGCCCACCAGAACCGCCGAGGTCTGCGCGAGGGCCTCCACGATGAGCACCCCGGGCATCACCGGCTCGGCAGGAAAATGGCCCTCGAAATAGGGCTCGTTGACGGAGACATTCTTGATCCCCGTGGCCGAGGTGGCCGGCACGATATCGCGCACGCGATCCACGAGCAGGAATGGATAGCGGTGCGGAATCAATCGCTTGATGAGGCCGATATCGGCCTCGGCCGGAGTCGCGCCCTCATGCGCCGTCTCGCTCATTGCCTTCTCCCCGATCGGCCCCGGATGCGCCGCGCATCCGCGCCCGCCGGCGCTTGCCTAGCAACTCCCCCGCAGGCTGGCAAGCTGCGGCTCAGGGTTCGATCTCGGGGATCGACAACTCCAGCGGCGGACCCTCCGGGCCGTCATGGTCGCCCGGGGCGAGCGCATCCGCGTCCTCGTGCTCGTCCTCGGGGGCGAGATCGGGCAGGTCGGCATCGTCGACCGCCTCGCCCGCACCCAGCGTGGCGTCGAGCCGCGCGATGGCCTCGTCCGTGATGTCGAAGCGCGGATTGGCGAGAATCACCGCACGCTCGTCGAGGATCCCGGCCAGTTCGAGCTCTTCGAGCAGTTCCCCGAGGATCGGCAGCGCCGCCTCGAAGAAGCGCTGCTGCTCGGCCTCGCCGCGGCGCGCGATGGTGCGGCTCTTCTCCTCCTGTTCGCGGCGGATCGCGGTGACGCGCTCGTCGAAATCATCCGCGAGCTCGCGAAACTCCGCCGGCTCGAGCTCGCTGCGCCGCTCGCTGAGCGCGCGCTCCTCCTCGGCGAGCTCGGCCTCGAGCCGGCGATTCTCGGCCGCCAGCGCACGCGACGCCTCGTCGAGCTCACCCGCCACCCGCTCGCCGAAGCGCGACTCCTGGAACAGGCGCTCCTGATCGAGCGTGCGCACCTCGCCCGTGGCGCCGCCGGGCGCGAGCTGTGCCGCGGCCGGGGTCGCGGCGAGCAGGAGGGCGAGCAGGGCCGAGCGCAGGGGCCGCGTCGCCCGCATCAGAAGCGCGTGGAGACGGTCAGGTCGAAATTGCGCTCCTCGTCGAAATCCTCCTTCAGGAGCGCGCGCGAGAAATCGAAGCGCAGCGGCCCGATCGGGGTATCCCAGAACACGGAAAAGCCCACGGCCGAACGCAGGCTGAACTCGTCGCTGCCGTCGAGATCGACCCCGCGGCCCGGATTGTCGATGCCCCAGGCCGAGCCGACATCGAGGAACAGCCCCCCCTCGATGCCGTATTCCTCGGGCAGGCCGAGCGGGAAATCGGCCTCGAAGCGGGCCACGATGAAGTTGTTGCCGCCAAGCGCGTCCTCGTTTTCGGCCCCGACATCGCGCGGCCCGAGCCCGTTGAAGGAGAAGCCGCGCATTTCGCGGTTGAGCGCGAAGCGCTCGAGCACCCGGCTCTCGCCGTCGATCATGCTCAGATTGCCGCCCTCGAGTTCGGCGCGCAGGGTGACTTCCTCGCTCATCACGCGCCGCTGGATCCCGGCGAGCGCCGTGGACTTGATGTAGCGCTGATCGCCGCCCAGCCCGGCGACGTCCTGGCGCACACGCAGATAGTAGTCCATCACCGGGTTGAGGCCGGCCTCGCGGGTGTCGTAGCGGTAGGTGTAGCCCACCGCGCTCGTGTAATCGCCGAAATCCGCCTCATCCTGCAGGATCGGCGAGGAACTGTCGCGCACGCGACGCAGCGAGTCGCGCGAGATCCGGTAGCGCAGGGTCAGCCGCCCCTGCTCGCTGATCGGAAAGCCGAGCGAACTCTCGACCCCGATATTGCGCGTGTCGTAGGCGGCATTGAACCGTTCCGATTCCTGCCAGTAGGCCGACACGCTCAGCTCGAGATCGCGATCGAGGAAATAGGGCTCGGTGAAGGTGACCGAGGTGTCCTGCGTGTCGGTGCCGAAGCCGAGCGAGATATCGAGCTCCTGGCCGCGGCCGAAGAGATTGGCCTCGCGGAACGTGGCCACGCCGCCGAAGCCCGCATCGATCCCGTAGCTCACGCCGAAGCCGATCGAGCCCGAGGGCTGTTCCTCGACATCGACGACCACCACGACCTGGTCATCCGCCGAGCCCTGCTCGGTGCGCACCTGCGCATCGGCGATGTATTCGAGATCGCGGATCCGGTCGGCGGCACGGCGCAGTTCGCGCGGGTTGAACGGATCGCCTTCGACGGTGTCGAAATGGCGCCGGATGACGCTGTCGCGGGTGTTGGTGTTGCCGCGGATATCGATGCGCTCGACGAAGAGCCGCTCGGCCTGGCGCAGCACGAAGGTCACATCGACGGTACCGGCCGCCTCGTTGCGCGAC
The DNA here is from genome assembly GCA_007131685.1 of Paracoccaceae bacterium. GTDB lineage: Bacteria > Pseudomonadota > Alphaproteobacteria > Rhodobacterales > Rhodobacteraceae > Alkalilacustris. The sequence goes on from SLQD01000097.1 coordinate 13,805, forward strand.
AGGCTCGGCTCGATCTCGACGAAGCGCAGCCCCTGCCGGTCGGCGACGCGCTCGAGCCGGGTAATGTTGTTCTCGATGCGCGCCGGCGAATAGGTGGTGCCGGGCCGGATGCGCAGCTCGTCACGGAACGGAGCGGCATCGACGCCCTGAATCTCGCTGCGCACATCGGTGCCGGCGATGTCGTAGGACTGGCCCTCGCGGATATTGAAGGTCAGGAAGAAGGCATCGCGCTCCTGCGACATCTCGGGGGTCGCCGAGAGCACCTCGAAATCGAGATAGCCGCGGCGCAGGTAGAATTCGCGCAGCGCCTCGCGATCGGCATCGACGCGGTCGGGCGAGAAGCGGTCGCGGCTGAGGAAGGTGCGCAGCACGCCGGCCTGCTTGGTCTCCACCGCGCGGCGCAGGCGGCGGTCAGAATAGTCGCGGTTCCCGACGAAGGAGACGCGCTCGACCTCGGTGGTCGCGCCCTCGTTGATCTCGAAGACGAGCGAGGCGCGGCCGCCATCGCGCGGGATCACGCGCGGGGTGACCTCGGCGGCGAAGCGCGCCTGCTGGCGGTAGAGTTCGGCGAGTTCGGCGGCGTCGGCCTCGGCGGTGGAGGGCGAATAGGGCCGCCCCTCGGCCGATTGCAGCGCCTCGCGCAGATCGTCGTCGTCGACGCGGGCATTGCCCTCGAAATTGATCACGTCGATGACGGGGTATTCCGTCACCCGGATCAGCAGGGTGTTGCCCTCGGGGACGAATTCGACGTTCTCGAACAGGCCGGTGTCGATCAGCCGCTGATAGCCGTCATTGACCTCGGAGGCTGAAAGCGCCTGCCCGGCCTCGATCTCGGCCTGGCCGGTGATCGTGCGATCGGTGACGCGGTCGTTGCCCTCGACGCGGATCGTGTCGAAGCGGAAATCCTGCGCCGCCGCCGGGGCGGCGAGCGCGGCCCCCGAGACCGCCATGCCGAGCGCGAGCGCCACGCGCCATGCGGCCGTTCCGCGCCCCGCTTTCCGCCCGGCCAGGGCCCTCAACCTGTCGCGCATGTGCTTGTCCGTCCCGCCATGTGTTTATCCGCTCTGAGTAGCGGCAAAGCCCCGCATTGTCAAAGCGCCGACGCGGCCGCACAGGTCGCGTCACGGACAGAAGAGATCGTTCGTGACGGCAAAGACCATCAGCGAGACCAGCAGCACGAGCCCCGTCATCATCAGCGCGTTGAGCACGCGCTCGCTGGGCGGGCGCCCGGCCACGGCCTCGTAGGCGTGAAACACGAGGTGGCCGCCATCGAGCACGGGAATCGGAAACAGGTTCACCAGCCCGATCGCCGTCGAGAGCACCGCGATGAACCAGATGAAGCTCGCCAGCCCCTGCTGCGCCGTCGCGCCCGAGACCTCGGCGATTCCCACCGGGCCCTGCAGGTTGCAGGTGCTGATCGTGCCGATGATCATGTTCCAAAGCCCCGAAAGGCTCATCTCGATGATCATGCCGGTCTGCGCCACGCCCATCGCGACCGCCTCGACGGGGCCGGCGCGGCGCGTCTGTGATTCGAAGAAGCTGCCCCCGCTCAGCCCGATCAGCCAGCGCTGCTCGAAGCCGCCATCGCCGGTGGGCACATCGGTGCTGCGCGGCGCGAGGGAGATGTCCAGTATGTCCCCGTCGCGCCACACGCCGAGCGCCAGCGGCGCGCCCTCGGCCGCCTCGACATGGGTGCGCAGCTCCTCGAAGGCGTGAATCTCGACGCCGTCGATCGACACGATCACGTCGCCGGGCTGCAGCCCGGCGCTGTGCGCGGCCGAGCGCGGCTGCACGCCATCGGCCACGGGCGGGAACGGGAACGGGCCACGCGCCTCGATCCGCGCGCCGTCGCGCTCGACCTCGTAGGTCGCGGTGGGGGCGGGCTCGATCTCCTCCGCGGCCTCGCGCAGTTCGACAAGGCTGTCCACCGACCGGCCATCCACGGCGCGGATCCTGTCGCCGGGTTCGAGCTCCTGCACCGGGGCGGGCAGCGGCTTGAGCTCGGCGATGACCGGCTCCTCGATCGCCACGCCGCGAATCGCGAAGAAGGCCGCGAAGACGAGGATCGACATCGCGAAATTGAACAGCGGGCCGGCCGCGACGGTCGCCGATCGCGCCCAGAGCGGCGCGCCGTGCATGGTCCGCCGCTTGCGCTCGGCATCCATCGCCGCCAGCGACTCGGCGTCGCGCCCCGAGCTGGCATCGGCGTCGCCGAGGAACTTCACGAAGCCCCCGAAGGGCAGCGCCGCGACCTGCCAGCGCGTGCCGCGCCGGTCCACCCGCGACAGCAGCACCGGCCCGAACCCGATGGAGAAGACCTCCGCATCGATGCCGCACCACCGCCCGACGATGTAGTGGCCGTATTCGTGCACGAACACGATCACCGACAGCGCGATGATGAAGACGGCGATGGTGAAGGCCAGACCGCCGATCGACGGGATCGCGCCAAGAATGTCCAAGAGCTTTATCCTCGCTATTGTCCGAAGCCGCCGGACATCAGCTCGCCCGCGCGCACACGGGCGAGATGGTCCATCGCCAGCACCGCATCAAGGGTATCGGGCGCCGCGGCGATGCCATCCGCGGCCGAAAGCCGCGCCAGCGTCGCCTCGACGAGCGGCGCCATCTCCGCGAAACTGATCCTCCCGTCGATGAAAGCGTCGAGCGCCGTCTCCTTGGCGGCATTGAAGGCCGCCCCGGCGAGCCCGCCCGCCGCCATCACCTCGCGCGCGAGCCGCAGCGCCGGGAACCGCTCCGGATCGGGGGCGGCGAAATCGAGCCGGCCGAGCGCGGCGAGGTCGAGCCGCTCGACCGGGGCGGGGCGGCGCGCGGGCCAGTTGAGCGCGAAGCCGATCGCATGGCGCATGTCCGCCGCGCCCAGATGCGCCATCAGCGCGCCGTCATTGAAGCCCACGAGCGCGTGCAGGATCGATTGCGGATGCACCAGCACCTCGATGCGTGCGGGGTCGATTCCGAAGAACTCGCGCGTCTCGATCAGCTCGAGCGCCTTGTTGAACAGCGACGCCGAGTCGATCGAGATCCGCGCGCCCATCGCCCAGTTCGGGTGGGCGACGGCCTCGGCCACCGTCGCCGCGGCGATGCGCTCGGCCGGCCAGTCGCGGAAGGGGCCGCCCGAGGCGGTGATGATGATTCGCTCGACGGCGGCGATATCCTCGCCGATCAGGGTCTGGAAAACGGCCGAATGCTCGCTGTCCACGGGCAGGATCGTCGCGCCGTGGCGCGCCGCCTCGGCCATCAGGAGCGGGCCGGCGGCCACGAGGCTTTCCTTGTTGGCCAGCGCCAGCGTCGCCCCCTGTTCGAGCGCGCGAAACCCGGGCGCGAGCCCCGCCGCCCCCACGATCGCCGACATCACCCAGTCGGCAGGGCGCTGCGCCGCCTCGATGAGCGCTGCGGGCCCCGCCGCCGCCGCGACGCCGCTGCCCGCGAGCGCCGCGCGAAGCTGCGGCAGGCACGACTCGTGCGCGGTCACGGCGATCTCGGCACCGAGGGCGCGCGCCTGTTCGGCCAGCAGCGCGACATTGCGCCCCCCGGTGAGCGCGACGACCTCGAACTCGCCGGGCTGGCGGGCGAGCATGTCGAGCGTGTTGACCCCGATGGAGCCCGTCGCCCCGAAGACCGAAACGCGCCGCATCTCAGGCCCCGCCCAGCAGGCCAAGCAAATGCAGTGCCAGCACCGCGAGCGCGCCGCCCATCATCGCGTCGAAGCGGTCCATCACCCCGCCATGGCCCGGGATGAGCGCCGAGCTGTCCTTGACGCCGGCGCCGCGCTTGATCGCGCTCTCGGCGATGTCGCCGGCCTGCCCCGCCATCGCCACCAGCACCGACAGCGCGACGAGCCCCGCCCCCGCCCCGAGCGGCGCAGCGAAACCCGCCCCGAGCATCGCCGCCACGATCCAGCCGGCCACGGTGCCCGACCAAGTCTTCTTGGGGCTCACGCGGGGCCAGAATTTCGGTCCGCCGAAGGCGCGGCCGGCGAAATACCCGGCCACGTCGGAGCCGATCACCAGCGCCACGAGCCACAGCATCCACGCCGCCCCGTAACCCTCGCGCAGCAGGATCAGGGCCGCCCCCGCCACGAGAATCGCCGCCGCGGCCAGCCCGAAGCGCAGCCGCGCCGCGGCCGGCACCGTCGCCGCGGCCGCCGCCGATGCGATGAGCGCCCCAGCCACCAGCACGCCCATCGGCACCAAGAGCGCAACGCCCCCGACAAGTCCGCCGCCCACAGCGCCGAGCCCCGCCGCGAGCCGCCGATCCGCCCCCGGCGCGAGCATGCGGTGCAGCTCCCACAGCATCGCGGCCAGCGCCACGGTGACGAGCGCGCGAAACGCCACCCCGCCGAGCCAGATCGCCGTCGCGCCCAGCACCAGCAGCGCCGCCGCCGAGACCAGCCGCGGGCCGAGATCCGGAAAGCGCCGCGCCAGCGCCATCAGCTCACGGCGCCGAAACGGCGCTCGCGCTGGCGAAAGCGGGTCACGATTTCGTCGAGCTTCTCGGCGGTGAAATCGGGCCACAGCGTGTCGGTGAACTCGTATTCCGCGTAGGCGCATTGCCACAGCAGGTAATTCGAGATGCGCGTCTCGCCGCTGGTGCGGATCACGAGATCGGGATCGGGCAGCCCGGCCGTGTCGAGATGCGCGGCGATGGTCGCCTCGTCGATCGCATCGGGGGCGAGTTCGCCGCGCGCCACGGCCTCGGCGACGCGCCGCGTGGCGCGGGTGATCTCGTTACGCCCGCCGTAATTGATCGCCACCTGCAGATGCAGGCGGTCATTGTGCCGGGTGCGGCTCTCGATCCAGGAGAACAGCCGCTGCAGCTTGGGATCGATGCGGGTGCGATCGCCGATGATGCGCATGCGCACGCCCTCGTCGGCGAGCCGGTCCGCCTCGCGGCGGATATAGCGGCCAAAGAGCGACATCAGCCCGAGCACCTCGCGGGTGGAGCGTTTCCAGTTCTCGGTCGAGAAGGCGTAGAGCGTCATGTAGTCGATGCCGAGATCCGGGCACGCCTCGACCACCTCTCGCGCCCGCTCGGCGCCGCGCTTGTGCCCGGCGAGCCGGTGGCTGCCGCGCTGGCGCGCCCAGCGCCCGTTGCCGTCCATGATCACCGCGACATGGGTCGGGGTCGCTCTCGCTGTGTCCTTTGCGGCCAATGCCGATGCCCCCTTCTAGACTGTCCCCCGCTTGTCGCCCTGTTCAGACCGTCATGATTTCCTGTTGCTTGGTCTCGAGCTGCTTGTCGATGAAACCGATATACCTGTCCGTAAGTTCCTGAATCTCGTCGGCATAGAGTTTCTGGTCGTCCTCGCTCATGCCCTGCGCCTTGGCCTTCTTGATGCGGTCCATGCCGTCGCGGCGCACATTGCGCACCGCCACGCGCGCGCTTTCGGCATATTGCGCGGCGACCTTCGACAATTCCTTGCGCCGCTCCTCGTTGAGCTCGGGGATCGGCAGCCGGATGGTGGTGCCGTCCACGACCGGGTTGATGCCGAGCCCGGAGTCGCGGATCGCGCGCTCGACCTTGCCCACGAGGCCCTTGTCCCAGACATTGACGGTGACCATGCGCGGCTCGGGCACGTTGATGCTGGCGACCTGGTTGAGCGGCGTCTGCAGGCCGCCATAGGCCTCGACTGTGACGGGCTCGACCATCGACGCCGAGGCCCGGCCGGTGCGCAGCGAGGCGAATTCCTGCTTGAGCGCCGTCATCGCGCCCTCCATGCGGCGCTCCAGGTCGTCGGTGTCGATCTCGATCTCGTCGGACATGGCTCTTCTCTCTCGTTGAACCTCGGGGCCGTGCAACCCCGGCGTGTCTGCCTATAGGACAGGCGGGGCCGGTCTGTATAGATGTTCAGCCGTGAACCCGCGTCGCGCGCCCGGTGCCGCGCAGGATGCTGCAAAAGCCGCCGGGCTCGTCGAGGGAGAACACGATGATCGGCAGATTGTTGTCGCGCGCCAGCGCGATGGCCGAGGCATCCATCACCTTGAGATGCTTTTGCAGCACCTCGTCATAGGTGACGCTGTCGTAGCGGCGCGCCGCGGCATTGCCGATCGGATCGCTGTCATAGACGCCATCGACCTTGGTGCCCTTGAGAATCGCCTCGCAATGCATCTCGTTGGCGCGCAGCGTCGCGGCGGTGTCGGTGGTGAAGTAGGGGTTGCCGGTGCCGGCGGCGAAGATGCAAACGCGCTTCTTCTCGAGATGGCGGACGGCGCGGCGACGGATATAGGGCTCGGCGATCTCGTCCATGCGGATGGCGCTGATCACGCGGGTGTTGATGCCGCGCTCCTCGAGGGCGGACTGCATCGCCAGCGCGTTCATCACCGTGGCGAGCATTCCCATGTAGTCGGCGGTGGCGCGCTCCATGCCCTGCGCACTGCCCTGAAGGCCGCGAAAGATGTTGCCGCCGCCGATCACCATGCAGATCTCGACCCCGAGCACATGCACCGCCTCGACCTCGCCGGCGATGCGCGAGACGGTGGGCGGGTGCAGCCCGTAGCCCTCGTCGCCCATCAGCGCCTCGCCCGAGATCTTGAGCATGACGCGCTGATACGCGACCGGGGCGGGTTGGCCTGCCATTTCCATCGGCGGGATCCTCGATGTCTGGCGCGCCGGGCGGCGCGGTTCACGTCGCGGGCAAAATGTCGCAAAAGCGGGTGGTGTTCAACGCCAAAGCCCGGCGCGCGCCGGATCGTGCCGATGGAGTCCGATGATGCCGCATCAACTCGCCCCCGATCCGGACCGCGCGGTGCTGATCGCGGGGCCGACGGCCTCGGGCAAGTCGGCGCTCGCGGCGCGCATCGCGGCGCGGCAGGGGCGCGCCGTGGTCAATGCGGATGCGCTGCAGGTTTTCGACTGCTGGCGCGCGCTCTCGGCGCGGCCGGGTCCCGGCGAGTGCGCCGCCGCGCCGCATCTGCTGTTCGGGCACCGCCCGGCGACGGCGCATTACTCGGCGGGGGATTGGCTGCGCGAGGTGGCCGGGGTGCTGCGCGCCCACCCCGCGCCGGTGATCGTCGGCGGCACCGGGCTCTATTTCACCGCGCTCACCGAGGGGCTGGCCGAAATCCCGCCGGTGCCCGCCGGTATCCGCGCCGAGGCGGAGGCGCGGCTGGCCGAAGCGGGGCTCGCCGCCCTCGCCGCCGAGCTCGACGCCGAAAGCCGCTCGCGCATCGACACCGCCAATCCCGCGCGGGTGCTGCGCGCCTGGGAGGTGCTGCGCGCCACGGGACGCGGCATCGCCGCCTGGCAGGCCGAAACGCCGCCGCCGCTCCTGCCCTTCAGGGTCGCCACCGCCCTCGTCCTCGAGCCGGATCGCGACTGGCTCGCCGCGCGCATCGACGCGCGCTTCGACGCGATGATCGCCGACGGCGCCCTCGAGGAGGTGCGTGCGGCGCGGGGCTGGTGGGACCCGGCGCTGCCGGCTGCGCGCGCGATCGGGGCGGCGGAACTGATGGCGCATCTGCGCGGCGAGATGACGCTCGCAGCGGCGATCGCGGCGGCCAAGACCGCCACGCGCCGCTACGCCAAGCGCCAGCGCACCTGGTTTCGCAACCGGCTCGGCGGCTGGGCGCGCATCGCCGTTCCGGGCGCGCAGGGGTGAATTTTTCGTTTCGCGGCGCGGCGGCTTGGCCTAGGCTCGCCGGAAAACGAGCAGGCGAAGCGCATGACAGTGATCCCCGAGCCACCCGCGGCCACCCGCGCCGTGCCCCTGGCCCATCTCGCCGCTGGCGGGCGCTGGCGCACCGAGGCGATGCGCAGCCTCGCGCAGCCGCTCCTGCTGTGGTTCACCGCCGGTCAGGGCCGCATCACCGTGGCGGGGGTGACCCGCGGCTACGGGGTGCACAACGCCGTCTTCATCCCCGCGGGCACGATGCACGGCTTCGAGATGACCCGGCAGGTGCGCGGCACGGCCCTGCATATCGGCCCCGCCGACGCCCCGCCCCTACCCGAAGCGCCGCAGCATCTGCGCGTGCGCGAGACCCGCGCCCAGCAGGAACTCACCGCCCTGATCGACGCGGTGCAGCGCGAGCTCGACGGCGACGCCCCCGCCGCGACCCGGGCGATGCGCCATCACCTCGGCCTGCTCGGCGTCTGGATCGAGCGGCGCATGCAGGACGCCGCGGCCGCTGGCCCGCCGCGCACCGATGCAGCCGCCCGCCTCGCGGCGCGCTACACCGCCCTTGTCGAGCGCGAGCTGACCATGGGCCGCGACGTCGCCGATTACGCCGCGGCCCTCGGCGTCACCGCGACACACCTGACCCGCGCCTGCCGGGCCGCCTGCGGGCGCGGCGCCCACGAGATCTTGCAGGACCGGCTGATCTTCGAGGCCCGGCAGCTCCTGCGCGGCACGGCGCTGCCGGTCAAGGATGTCGCCGCGCGGCTCGGTTACGGCTCGGCGGCGTATTTCTCGCGCGCCTTTCATCAGCACACCGGGCAGTCGCCGCGCGATTTTCGCGCCTCCCCCCGGGCCCGCGGCCGCGAAGGGGCTTGACGCGGCGACGGCGAACCGGCTCTGCTCGCCAGAGGCAGAAGCAGCAAGTCGCGAAAACCCGCGCCGCCGACACGCGCCGGGCGGCCCCGCCGCGATCACGGCACCCCCGGGCCCGGATCGACGTCGCGACACGGAGGCGCCGGATGCGCACCATCACCGAACACCAGCCGGCCCCGCACCCCGCAGCGCTGCGTTACGCCGCGGAGTATCGCGACGGCCGGCTCGGCCGGCGCGAATTCCTCACCCGGGCGACGGCGCTCGGCATGGGGGCCGGGGCTGCCTGCGGGCTGATCGGGGTGTCGGCGCGCGGCGCGCTTGCGCAGGACCATGGCGCAGGCACGCATGGCGGGACCCTGCGCATCCAGATGGACCTCAAGGCGATGAAGGAGCCGCGCCGCTTCGACTGGTCCGAGCTCGCCAATTTCTGCCGCGGGTGGCTGGAGTATCTGGTCGAGTACAATCGCGACGGCACGCTGCGCGGCATGCTGCTCGAGGACTGGGAGGCCAGCGACGACGCCAGTACCTATACGCTGCACCTGCGCCGCGGCGTGCGCTGGAACAACGGCGACCCTTTCATCGCCGAGGATGTGGCGCACAACTTCGCGCTGTGGTGCGACGAGAGCGTCGCGGGCAACTCGATGGCCACGCGCATGACCCCGCTGATCGATCCCGCGACCGGGCGGCTGCGCGCCGGCGCCGTCGAGATCCTCGACGACCATACCCTGCAGCTGCATCTCGCCACGCCCTCGGTGGCCATCATCGCGGACATCTCCGACTATCCGGCCGCAGTGGTGCATCGCAGCTTCAACGGCGGCGATCCGGTGGAAAATCCCCTCGGCACCGGCCCCTTCCTGCCCGAGCACTACGATACCGGGCTGCGCGGCGCGCTGGTGCGCAACGCCGGGCACGACTGGTGGGGCAGCGACGCGGGCGCCTATCTCGACCGCATTGAGTTCGTCGATCTGGGCACCGACCCGTCCTCGTGGCTCGCCGCCGCCGAGGGCGGCGAGATCGACATGCTCTACCAGACCACCGGCGATTTCATCGACCTCTTCGACGCCATCGGCATGAGCCGGTCCGAGACCGTCACCGCCGCCACGCTTGCGGTGCGCTTCAATCAGGACAGCCCGCCCTTCGACGCGCGCGATGTGCGCCGCGCGATCCAGATGGCGGTCGATAATGGCGTGGTGCTCGAGCTGGGCTACGATGACCGCGGCGCGCCGGGCGAGAACCACCATGTCGCGCCGCTGCATCCCGAATACGCCGATATCGGCCCGCCCCGGCACGACCCGGAGGCGGCGCGCGAGATGCTCGCATCGGCAGGCCACGGCGACACCGTCTTCGAGCTGATCTCGCTCGACGATTCCTGGCAGTCGGCGAGCTGCGATGCCGTCGCGGCACAGATGCGCGATGCGGGGATGCGCGTGGAGCGCGCGATCCTTCCGGGGGCAACCTTCTGGAACGACTGGATGGCGTTTCCCTTCTCGGCAACGGAATGGAACATGCGCCCGCTCGGGGTGCAGGTGCTCGCGCTGGCCTATCGAACCGACGGCGCCTGGAACGAGACGGCCTTCTCGAACGCGGAGTTCGACGCGCTTCTGGCCGAGGCCAATTCGCTCGCTGATGTCGATGCGCGCCGCGCAGTCATGGCGCGGCTGCAGGAGATACTGCGCGACGAAGGCGTGCTGATCCAGCCCTACTGGCGCGCGGTCTTCCGCCATTTCCGCCCGCATGTCCGCAATGCCGGGATCCACCCGACATTCGAGATGCATCTCTATAAATACTGGTTGGAGAGCTAGGCTGCGGACGGGAAGCGGCGCGATGCCGGGATTCGTGATCCGGCGGCTGGGCACGATGCTGCTCACGGCGCTGTGCCTGACCTTCATCGTCTTCGCGCTGACCAACATGCAGCCGCGGCTCGAGACGCTCGCCAAGACCCAGGGCTCGGCGCGCATGTCCGATGCCGAGGTGCAGAGCTGGCTTGCGCGCGAGGGCTTCGACCGGCCGATGCTGGAGCGCTACGGCGAGTGGCTCGGCGTGGTGCCGGGCTGGACGCGCGAGCAGGCCGACGGCACGCTTCGCGGACGCTGCATCGACCGCGCCGGCGACGCCGCCGCCGGCACCCGGTGCGGCGTGCTGCAGGGTTACTGGGGCAGCTCAACGCGCTTTAACGCCGAGGTCGGCGCGGTGATCGGAGCCCGGCTGGGCGCGACGGGAATGCTGATGCTCTGGGTGGTGATCGTGATGGTGCCGTCGGCGCTCGCCATCGGGGTGCTCGCCGGCATGCGCGAAGGCTCGCGCACCGATCGCTCGCTCTCGACGGTCTCGATCGTCTCGACGGCGACGCCCGAATACGTCTCGGGGGTGATCTTCATCGCGCTCTTCGCCTCCTCGACCTTCGGGCTCTCGCCGCTGTTGCGCGAGTGGGGCTTGATGGAGGCGAACACCCTCTTTCTGGGCAATGCGCGCAGCGCCATGGACCGGATCACCTTCTGGAACTTCACCCTTCCGGTGATGACGATCGCGATGTACGGCATGGGCTATATCGCGCGAATGACACGCGCCTCCATGGCCGAGGTGATGACGCAGCAATACATCCGCACCGCGCGCCTGAAGGGGGCGAGCTTTCCGGCCGTCGTGCTGCGCCATGCGCTGCGCAATGCGCTGATCGCGCCCTTCACGGTGATCATGCTGCAATTTCCCTGGCTTCTCAACGGGGTGGTGATCGTGGAGGTGCTGTTCAGCTATCCGGGCTTTGGCTGGGCGCTCGTCGAGGGGGCGAGCAACAACGATATCGAGCTGCTGCTGGCCTGTTCGGTGGTGGCGGTGATCGTGGTGCTGGCCACGCAACTGATCTCGGATATCGGCTATGCCTGGCTCAACCCGCGCATCCGGGTCGGTTGAGCGCGCATGGCCGGCGCACTCCCCATGCTCCTCGGTGCCTTCGCCGCCTGCGCGGCGGTGGCGCTGATGACGCGCGGCGCAGGGGGCGCGGCGCACGGACTCCATCGCGCGGCGCTTGCCGGGGTGCTGGCGCTGGGGGCGTGGATCCTCTTCGACGGGCTCGTCCTGCACGGGCTCGCCGCCGATCCCGATCTCGAGCAGCTCGCCCGGGGCCAGATCGCGGGGCGGATGATCGCGCGGCTCTGGCCGGTCTGGGCGGCGCTGGCGCTGACCTTCGCGGTCTCGCTGTGGTACCGGCGCCGGCTCGGGCTCTACGGAAAACTCTTTGACAGCCCGATCGGCATGATCGGCTTCGCACTGGTGATGTTCTGGGTCTTCACGGCGCTGTTTGCCGACCTGATCGCCACGCATGACGCGATCGCACAGATCTCCGGGATGCGCAACGCGCCGCCCGGCACCGCGCTTCCCGATTCCGGCGCGCGCGGCGCGTTCTTCCTGCTCGGCGGCGACAGCCAGGCGCGCGACGTGTTCTCGCGCATGGTGATGGGCGCGCGCGACGTGCTCGCAATCGCGCCGGCGGCCACGACCTTCGCCTTCATGGTGGGCATCACGCTGGGCCTGCCCGCCGGGTATTACGGCGGGCGTCTCGACGCGGTGCTGACCTTCGTGGCCAATCTCGTGCTCGCCTTCCCCGTGATCCTGCTGTTCTACCTGCTCGTCACCCCCGACATCGTCGCGACGGGGCTGCCGATGTGGATGGCGGCGGTGCTGTTCCTGTTTCCGGTCATCTTCCTGTGCGTGCTGTGGAACAGCCGCTTTGCCAACGAGCCGGGGCGGCGCAACCTGCTCGTGGGGGTGACTCTGGTCGCGGGGCTGTGGATCTATTCGGGGCTGGCCTTCAATGCCGATCCGCTCGGGCTTTGGGGGATGTCGCCCAACATGCTCAACGTCTTCGTGGCGGTGGTGTTCGTGAACGCGCCCACCGTGTTTCGCATCACGCGCGGGTTGACCCTCGATCTGCGCAGCCGCGACTACGTCGCCGCCGGGCAGACCCGGGGCGAGCGGCCCGTCTACCTGATGCTGTGGGAGATCCTGCCCAATGCGCGCGGCCCGCTGATCGTCGATTTCTGCCTGCGCATCGGCTACACGACCATCCTTCTGGGCACGCTGGGCTTCTTCGGCCTCGGCGTGTCGCCCGAATCGCCCGACTGGGGCTCGACCATCAACCAGGGGCGCCAGCTCCTGACCGTCCATCCGCATATCGCGATCGCCCCCGCCGCGGCGCTGATGAGCCTCGTTCTGGGGCTCAACCTGCTCGCCGACGGGCTGCGAGAGGAAAGCCTGAGGGATTGAGACAAGACCGATGAGCGACCGCCCCGACACCCCGATCCTCGAGATCGACAACCTCTCGATCTCCTTCTTCACCCGCGCCGGCGAGATCCCGGCGGTGACGGATTTCTCCGCGCGGGTCATGCCGGGGCAGGCGCTGGGGCTCGTGGGCGAGTCGGGCTGCGGCAAGTCCACCGTGGCGCTGGGGGTGATGCGCGATCTCGGCGGGTCGGGGCGCATCACCGCCGGACGCATCCGCTTTCGCGGCCGCGACATCGCGGCCATGTCCGAAGCCGAGCTGCGCGGCATCCGCGGTGCCGAAATCGCGATGATCTACCAGGAGCCGATGGCGAGCCTGAACCCCGCAATGACGGTGGGGCGCCAGCTCGCCGAGGTGCCGATGCTGCATGAGCGCGCCAGCCGGCGCGACGCAATGGACCGCGCGCGGGCGATGCTTGCCGATGTGCGCCTGCCCGATCCGGACCGCATCCTGCGCGCTTATCCGCACCAGCTCTCGGGCGGCCAGCAGCAGCGCATCGTGATCGCCATGGCGCTGATGGCGCGCCCGGCGCTCCTGATCCTCGACGAGCCCACCACCGCGCTCGATGTCACCGTCGAGGCCGGGATCATCCGCCTCATCCGCGAGCTCGGCCGCCGCCACGGCACCGCGATGCTGTTCATCAGCCACAATCTCGGCCTGATCCGCGAAACCTGCGAGCGCATCTGCGTGATGTATGCCGGCGAGGCGGTGGAGGAGGGCACCGTCGCGCAGGTCTTCGCGGCGATGCGCCATCCCTACACGCAGGCCCTGTTTCGCGCCATCCCGCTGCCCGGCACCGACAAGAACGCGCGTCCTCTCAAGGCGATACCGGGCAATTTTCCGCTGCCGCATGAGCGCCCGCAAGGCTGCAATTTCGGCCCGCGCTGCGATCACTTCCGAGCCGGGCTGTGCGATCTGCGCCCCGTCCCGATGGAGCCCGTCGCGCGCAGCGACGGTCACGCCACCCGCTGCCTGCGCCACCGCGAGATCGACTGGTCCGCCGGCGCCGATGCCGGTCCCGGTCGCGCGCCCGCGCCGGCGGGCGAGGTCGTGCTCGAGGCGCGCGGACTCGGCAAGGTCTACGAGGTTGCCGGGGGGCCGCTGTCGCGCGGCGGCAAGCGGGTCGTGCGGGCCAACGAGGCGCTGAGCTTCACGGCGCGCGAGGGCGAGACGCTGGCCGTCGTGGGCGAGTCCGGCTGCGGCAAGTCGACGCTGGCGCGGGTGCTGATGGGGCTCGAGACGGCGAGCGCGGGCGAGGTGTATCTCGATGATCGCGCCATCGGCGATGTCCCCGTGCAGCGGCGCCACCGCCGCACCGTCGCGCAGATGCAGATGGTGTTCCAGAACCCCTTCGACACGCTCAACCCAGCTATGACGGTGGGTCGCCAGATCCTGCGCGCGCTCGAGGTGTTCGGCATCGGCGCCGATGCCGCGCAGCGGCGCGCGCGGATGCTCGAGCTGCTCGATCTCGTGAAGCTGCCACGCGCCTTTGCCGGGCGGATGCCGCGTCAGCTTTCGGGCGGGCAGAAGCAGCGCGTGGGCATTGCCCGCGCCTTCGCGGGCAACGCGCGCGTCGTGATCGCGGACGAGCCGGTCTCGGCGCTCGACGTGTCGGTGCAGGCGGCCGTGACGGATCTGCTCATGGAGATCCAGCGCGCGCAGCGCACCACGCTCATCGTCATAAGCCACGACCTGTCGCTGGTGCGCTATCTCGCCGACCGGGTGGCGGTCATGTATCTGGGCCATATCGTCGAGATCGGACCGACCGCGGCCGTCTTCGCCCCGCCCTATCACCCCTATACGCAAGCGTTGCTCTCGGCGGTGCCGATTGCCGATCCGGGCGTCGAGAAGACCGAGATCGTGCTCGATGGCGAGATCCCCTCGGCGATGGAGCCGCCGCCGGGTTGCCCTTTCCAGACCCGCTGCCCGCGCAAATCCGACGTGCCGGACAACCGCTGCGAGCGCGAGCTGCCGGCGCTTCGCACGATGGGCGACGGGCACGAGGTGCGCTGTCACCTCGCCGAGGAGCACCTGCGCGCGATGACGCCGGTGTTTCGCGCGGCGGCATCCGGCTGATCCGCGGCGCGCGCGAGACGCTCCAAGGGCGCGCGGCGAGTACTGGACGCTCGACAGGCGCGCCGGCCGCGCGGTATTCTGCGCCGCAGCACCCTCCGAGGAGAACAGCCATGCCCCGCCCCGCCGCCATGACCGCCACCCCCGCGGCCCTCACCGCCCCGCTCGGCGGCGCCGTCAGCCAGTAGTTCCAGTTCTGGGCCGGCTGGTTCGAGAATGTCAGCCAGATCGGGCTTATCAATATCGAACTCGGCAAAAGCGCCAACCCGCAGCTCGAACAGCGCATCCTCACCGATGTCGCCAGCTATGGCCGCCAGCTCGGCCGGATCTCCGAGGCGCTCGAGATCGTGCTCGATCGCAGCGAGGCCGCCGGGGTAATCGACCGCGGCGCGCTGGATCCGCAAGCGCGCCGCACCCTCGACGAATTCCGCTGCCTGCTCACCGAGATCCGCCGCCTCAAGGACTCCGAACCCGGCTGACCGCTCAGCCCGGCGGCGCGTCATCGGGTGCCGGGCCGATGGCCTTGCGCGCAAGCGCGAGAAAGGTCTCGCGCTCCGCCGGCACGAGATGGCCGAGGATCTCGTCCTGCAACGCCGCGACCACGGGCAGGAATTGCGCGAAGGCACGCGCGCCGTCCTCGGTGAGCGCCAGCTCGCGCGCGCGCCGGTCGCGCGGGCTCACCTTGCGCGCGACGAGGCCCTTCTGCACCAGCCGCTCGATGACGCCGCCGATCGTGGCGCGGTCATAGGCGATGAGCGCGGCCACCCGCGCCTGGTCGATGCCCGGATGCGCGCGGATCGCGTCCATCGCGGCGAACTGCACCGCCGTGAGCTCGAGCCCCGCCCGGCGTGCATGCGCCTGAAAGACCTGCACCGAGCGCTGATGCAGCCGCCGGATCAGGTGTCCGGCCATGCCCTGAACTTCCATCGCGCCCCCGGATCACGAGATTATCCAGCCGCGAC
>SLQD01000129.1 GCA_007131685.1 Paracoccaceae bacterium
GCTTCAAGTCGATCAAGTCGATCGTGAATATCCGCCTCGTCTCCGAGCGCCCCGTCTCGAGCTGGGAGGCGCGCGCGCCGCGCGAATACGGCTTCTATGCCAATGTGAACCCCGAGGTGCGACATCCGCGCTGGCACCAGGCCACCGAGCGGCGGCTGCATGATGGCGGGCGCATCGCCACCGAAATGTTCAACGGCTACGGGGAGGAGGTCGCCCATCTCTACGAGGGCATGGACCTGACCGAGAACTTCTGATGCGGGGCCGGCCGGCGCGGCTGATGTATTGGGCGGCGGCGCTCGGCGGGGCAGTGCCCGGGCTGTGGCTGTGGTGGCAGTATCAGGCCGGCGCCCTCGGTGTGATGCCGGGCGAGGCGCTGCTGCACCAGACCGGGCGCTTCGGGCTGGTGTTCCTGATGGGCACGCTCGGCGTGGGGTTTGCGCATTTCCTCACCGGCTGGGTGCCGCTTTTCGCCGCGCGCCGGCCGCTCGGGGTATGGACGTTTCTCTACGCGCTGTCGCATGCGCTGATCTGGGGCTGGTTCGACCAGGCGGGGATGGTCGAATTCATCCTCATGGAAATCAGTCAGATGCGCCATGTCCAGCTGGGCCTCGGCGCGCTCTTGCTGATGGCACCGCTCGCGCTGACCTCCTTCAACGCGGCGCAGCGGGTGATGACCCTGCGATGGTGGAAGTGGCTGCATCTGCTGACCTGGCCGGCGGCGGTGCTCGCCCTCCTGCACGCCTGGAGCGTGGCGCGCTTCGATGCAGCGCTCGTGACGGCGATGGGAGCAGCACTTGCGGTGATGATGCTCACGCGATTGTTCGCGCGCTGGCGCGCACGGAGCGCGCGCGCGCCGTGATGCGGGCTTGATCCGCGGCGGCGGGCGGGGCATGTGCGGAGCATGAGCCAATCGCGCTTCGCCGGGGGCGAGCCCACGCGCCCCAACGCCCCCGTCCTGCTCTGGCTGGTCGGGATCACCGCCCTGCCCGAGATCGTGCTCACGCTCGCGGGCGGCGGATTGTTCGGCATGGGCGATCTGCGCCGCGCGGCGCTGACCTATGGCGCGTTCTGGAACGGCATCTTTCATGGCTGGCAGCAGGTCTATCCGGGCCAGCGCGAGGTGATGTTCGTCACCTATGCACTTTTGCATGGCGGGCTGATGCATCTTGTGGCCAACATGGTCGTCGTGCTCGCGCTCGGGGGGATCGCCGTGGCGCGGCTGGGCCAATGGGGTTTCCTTCAGCTCTATATCTTCAGCGCCATCGGCGGCGGCGGCGCCTATGCGCTTATCGCCACGAGCACCAGCCCGATGGTGGGCGCCTCGGGGGCGGTGTTCGGGCTGATTGGCGCGTGGAAATACTGGGACTGGCAGCATCTTCGCGCCGCGGGGGCGCCGCTGGGGCCGCTCTGGCGCCAGCTCGTGGGGCTCGGGCTGCTCAACGTGATCCTGTGGCTGGCGCTGTCGGGGCTTCTGGCCTGGGAGGCGCATCTGGGCGGCTTCGTGGTCGGCTGGGCCTTCGCCGCGGCGGTAACGCCGCCGCTGCGCCGGGCGGCTTGACACCACTTGGAATGATTCTAGCTTGGGCGCGCCGCAGGGAGCCCGCCAATGCCCGATCCGACGGTTCTGCTCGTCTTTGCCGCGGCAATGATCACGGCGCTCGCCACCGGCCTCGGGGCATTGCCGCTGCTCGCGGCGCGTGTGCGCGAGGGCAGCTGGCAGGCGATTGGCAACGCCGTCGCGGCAGGGCTGATGATCGCGGCGAGCGTGAGCCTCGTGCAGGAGGGCTACGAATTCAGCGCCGGGCGCACCCTCATCGGGATCGTCGCCGGGCTCGGCGGGATCATGCTCGCCAAGCGCTGGCTCGACGGATCGGGCGATCTGTCGATCGCCAATGCGCAGGGCGCGGATGCCGCCAAGATCGTACTCATCGTCGGGGTGATGACTATCCATTCCTTCGCCGAGGGCATCGGCGTGGGGGTGGCCTATGGCGGCGGGCGCGAGCTCGGCGATTTCATCACCATCGCGATCGCGCTGCACAACGTGCCCGAGGGGCTCGCCATCGCGCTGATCATGGTGCCGCGCGGGGCCTCGGTGTTCAGCGCGGCGATGTGGAGCATCTTCTCGAGCTTGCCGCAGCCGCTCCTGGCGGTGCCGGCCTTCCTGTTCGTGCTCGCCTTCGAGCCGTGGCTGCCCTTCGGGCTGGGACTCGCGGCGGGGGCGATGCTGTGGATGGTGCTGGCCGAGCTGCTGCCCGAGGCCAACCGCAGCGCGCGCCCGCAGACCACCGCCGCGGTCGCCACGCTCGCCTTTGCCGCGATGATGGGGGTCACGCTCCTGATCTGACCTTGCCCCGCCCCGGCGCGGGGCCTATCCCTTCGTCCGAACTCAGGAGGTTTTCATGCGATCCATCCCCCGACTTCGCGAGGACGAGACCGGCGCCGGCGGCTTCGGCGATCTTCCCGAATGGGATCTGAGCGATCTCTACGCCGCGCCCGACGCGCCCGAGGTCGCGCGCGACCTCGACTGGCTGCGCGAGGAGTGCAGGGGCTTCGCCGCCGAGTACGAGGGCCGGCTCGCCGGGCTCGACGGCGCCGCGATGCTCGCCTGCGTGCGCCGATACGAGCGCATCGAGCAGGTCGCCGGGCGGCTGATGAGCTATGCCGGGCTGCGCTATCAGCAGCAGACGACGGACCCCGCGCGCGGCAAGTTCCTCGCCGACACCCAGGACCGGGTGACCGACGACACCACGCCGCTCGTGTTCTTCGCGCTCGAGCTCAACCGGATCGAGGAGCCGGCGCTCGAGGCGCTCCTGACCGCCGATTCCGAGCTCGCCCGCTACCGGCCCTGGTTCGACCGCCTGCGCGCGATGCGCCCCTACCAGCTCTCCGACGAGCTCGAGAAGTTCCTGCACGATCAGTCCACCGTGGGCGCCGCGGCGTGGAACCGGCTCTTCGACGAGACGCTGGCGGGGATGAGCTTCGAGGTGCAGGGCGAGGCGCTCGCGCTCGAATCCACGCTGAACCTGCTCACCGATCACGACCGCGACCGCCGCGAGGCCGCCGCGCGCGCGCTCGCGCAGAAGTTCGGCGAAAATGTCCGCCTGTTCTCGCGGGTGCACAATACGCTGACGAAAGAGAAGGCGATCGAGGATCGCTGGCGCGGCATGCCCACGCCGCAGACCGGGCGCCACCTCGCCAACCATGTCGAGCCCGAGGTCGTGGAGGCGCTGCGCGACGCGGTGGTGGACGCCTATCCGCGCCTGTCGCATCGCTACTACAAGCTCAAGGCGCGCTGGATGGGGTTCGAGACGCTGCAGGTCTGGGATCGCAACGCCCCCCTGCCCTTCGAGCCGCAGAAGACCTATGACTGGGACAGCGCGCGGCGCATCGTCAGCGACGCCTATGCCGGGTTCTCGCCGCGCCTTGCCGAGCTTGCCGAGCCCTTTTTTGATCGCGGCTGGATCGACGCGGGCGTCAAGCCGGGCAAGTCCCCCGGCGCCTTCGCGCACCCCACCGTCACCGACGCGCATCCCTATATCCTGCTCAATTACCTCGGCAAACCGCGCGACGTGATGACGCTCGCGCATGAGCTCGGGCATGGCGTGCATCAGCGCCTCGCCGCCGGTCAGGGCGAGCTGCTGTCATCGACGCCGCTGACGCTGGCGGAGACGGCAAGCGTTTTCGGCGAGATGCTGACCTTCCGCAGCCTGCTGGCGCGCGCGGGCACCGACGCGGAGCGCAAGACCCTGCTCGCCGGCAAGGTCGAGGACATGATCAACACCGTCGTGCGCCAGATCGCCTTCTACGATTTCGAGTGCAAACTGCACGCCGCGCGCGCCGAGGGCGAGCTGACCCCCGAGGACATCAACGCGCTGTGGATGAGCGTGCAGGCCGAGTCGCTCGGCCCCGTCTTTGAGTTCATGGACGGCTACGAGAGCTTCTGGGCCTATATCCCGCATTTCGTGCACGCGCCGTTCTATGTCTATGCCTATGCCTTCGGCGACGGGCTCGTGAACGCGCTCTACGCCGTTTACGAGGAGAGCGGCGCGGAGTTCGAGGGCAAGTATTTCAAGATGCTCGAGGCCGGCGGCTCCAAGCATCATCGCGAGCTGCTCGCGCCCTTCGGCCTCGACGCATCCGACCCGGCCTTCTGGCAGAAGGGGCTCGGCATGATCGAGGGCATGATCGACGAACTCGAGGCGATGGAATCGTGAAGCGCCGCGCCGGGTGACCCGGCGCGGCACGATCGCGCGCGATCGCTTCGCGATCAGCCAGCGTCGATCTCGGGGGTCTCGACCACCTCTTCGGTAACCTGCGCGGGCAGATCCTCGGGGTTCATCGCCACGATCCGCGCCGCGCAGAGTTGCGCCACGTCACGGCGCACCGAGTCCGCACCCGGCACCAGGGCCCAGGGCTGCCCCTCGACGAATTGCCGCTGCCGGAAGCCACTCATCTCCGAGATCTGCTGGTGCTGCTCCAGCGCGGCCGGATGGGCGCGGAAATTCTCCTCGCAGATCACCGCGGCGAGCTCGGCATAGCCGCGCGCCTCGGCCTCGGCGGCCATGTCCTGCGCCGTCCCGCCGGTGACCCAGCCCAGTCCGAAGAAGCCTGCCGCGACGGTGAGCGCACTCGCTCCTACCGCCGTCCAGACCATCGCCGGCATCGTCGGCTGGTAATTCTTGATCGAGTCGATGAGACCCATGCTTACCTCCATTGGCAATTTTCCGCTCGGCATTTTCTTGCCGATGAGCCAATGTGGCGCGCGGATACCCCCATTACAAGTGGTAACGTCGGGTCGCGAAGGATCCACGGCGCACTGTGCAAATGCGCCACAGGCTGGCTTTGCGCCTGTCAACCCCGTTCCCGCGGCGGCGCCGCTTGTCGCCGCACCCGGCGCGTGCGACGGTCCCGCGAGGCCGCCCCACCGCGCCGAGGAGACCGCCCCCATGACCCCCGCCGCAAGGATCAGCGCCGCGATCGGGATCCTCGACACGATCCTGTCGGGCACACCCGCCGAGCAGGCGCTCACGGGCTGGGCCCGGCGCAGCCGTTTCGCCGGTTCGGGCGATCGCGCCGCGGTGCGCGACCATGTCTACCAGGCGCTGCGCTGTCGCCGCTCCTTCGCGGCGCTGGGAGGCGGCGAGACCGGGCGCGGGATGATGATCGGCGCGCTGCGGGCCGCGGGGGCGCCGCTCGAGACGCTGTTTGGCGGCACGCATCACGCCCCCGCGCCGCTCACCGACGCCGAGCGCGCGCATCTCGCGGCGGCGCCCAATCTCGACGCGGGCACACGCCTCGATTGCCCGGACTGGCTGATGCCGGCGCTGCGTGAGAGCCTCGGGGCCGATTTCGCGGCGATCATGGCCGCGCTTCGCGAGCGTGCGCCGGTCTTCCTGCGCGCAAATCTGTTGCACACGACACGCGAGGGGGCCATTGTGGCGCTCGGGCGCGACGGCATCACCGCCGAGCCGCATCCGCTGTGCGAAACCGCGCTCGAAGTGACGTCCAATGCCCGCCGCATCCGCACCGGGAGCGCCTTCGCGCAGGGCCTCGTCGAGCCGCAGGACGCCGCCTCGCAGGCGGTCATCGCCGCGCTGCCCGATCCGGGGCCGGGGCCGGTCCTCGATTTCTGCGCCGGCGGCGGCGGGAAGGCGCTGGCGCTCGCCGCGCGCTTCGATCGGCCGGTACACGCCCATGACGCGAATCCGGCGCGGATGCGCGATCTGCCGTCGCGCGCCGCGCGCGCCGGCGCAAGGATCGAGGTCACGGATGGCGCGGCGCTCGCCGGCCACGAGCCCTTCGCGCTGGTGCTCGTCGATGCCCCCTGCTCCGGCAGCGGCAGCTGGCGACGCGACCCCGCGGGCAAATGGGCGCTCACTCCTGCGCGGCTCGACGAGCTGACCCGGCTGCAGGCCGGGATCCTCGATGCCGCCGCCGCGCATGTCGCTGCGGGCGGGTTCCTCGCCTATGCCACCTGTTCACTCCTCGACGCCGAGAATTCCCGCCAGATCGACGCATTCCTCGATCGCGGCGGCTGGCGCGAACTGCTGCGGCAATCCTTCACGCCGCTCGACGGGGGCGACGGGTTCTTTCTCGCGATATTGCGCCGGCCTTGAGGGCGCAGCCGGTGCAGTGCGACGTTAACCGGGAATTAACCGCGGCGCGCTTGGATGGGCGTGCAATTCGGGAAAGGAGGCGAGCTTGGCGCGCATGACCCCGCCACGCGAGCGGATCACCGACACCGCGCGCCTCATCGCCCCGGCAGCGCCGCTGCTCGCCATTGCGGGCGCGGCCGCGCTGGCGGCTGCGTACACCCTGCAGGACGGCGCCGCGCGCGCGAGCCTGGCCGCGGGCGGGGCAACGCTGCTCGCGCTCGCCGTGGTGCTGGCCGCGTGCCGATTGCAGGCGGGGCGTAGTGCTGCCCGCCTGCGCAACCGGGTCGCAGCCGTTGCCGCCAATGATCCCGATCCATGCATCGCCACCGATGCGAAAGGCATCATCCGTCAGCTCAACGATGCCGCTCGCGCCCGGCTCGGCGACATCGCCGGTGAGCCCGTGACCAGCGCGCTCGCGCCGCTGACCGCGCATCCGCAGGACATGGCCCTGAGCCTGCAAAAGCGTGCCGAGCGCGACGGTCACGCACTGCGCGAGATGCCCATGGCAAACGGGGCGCTGCGCCTGTCCGCACACCGGCTCGAACCCGAGGGCCTGCTCTGGCGCAGCGAGATGCGCGGGCATGATCCGCGCCGGCCGCCCGACTTCGGGGCGCTTTCGCTGCCCATTGCCATGGTTGCCCCTGATGGCACGATCACTGCGCTCAATGATGCGCTCGCGGCGCTTCTCGGCGGCCGCCCCGACGCTGTCGGCGCGCTCTTTCGCGGCGCGCCGCCCGAACATGACGGCCCCGTCGAGCTCGACACGGCGGACGGACCACTGCAGCGCCGCCTGTTGCAGCGCACGGCGCCCGACGGCACGCGCGAACTCTATTTCCTGCCCGCCGACCCGGCGCCGCCGTCGCGCCCGGCCGCCGCCGACCCCCTCGCCGACAGCGATGCGCTGCCGGTCGCACTGATCGGGCTGCGCCGTGACGGCACCGTCGCGCACGCCAATGCCGAGGCGCGGCGCCTCCTCGACCTTGATGGCGGCGATCATTTCGGCGATCTCGTCGAAGGCCTCGGACGCCCCGTCGACGCCTGGTTGCGCGACGCGCTCGACGGTCGCGCCATCGACCGGCCCGAGATCCTGCAGGCGCGCCGCGTCACGCCGGAGCGCTTCGTGCAGGTCACGCTGCGCGCGGGCCGCGCCGACGGCCCCGCCCTGATCGCGCTCGTCAGCGACGCGACGGAGCTCAAGAGCCTCGAGGCGAAATTCGTGCAAAGCCAGAAGATGCAGGCCATCGGCCAGCTCGCCGGCGGCGTGGCGCATGATTTCAACAACTTGCTGACCGCGATCTCGGGCCATTGCGACCTGCTCCTCACGCGGCGCGGCGAGGAAGACCCCGACTACCCCGACCTGATGCAGATCCATCACAACACGAACCGCGCCGCCAGCCTTGTCGGCCAGCTTCTCGCCTTCTCGCGCAAGCAGTCGCACAAGCCCGAGATACTCGATCTGCACGACACCCTCTCCGACCTCACGCATCTGCTCGATCGCCTCGTCGGAGAGCGCGTCCGGCTGCAGCTCGAACTGCCCTCCGATCCGCTGCACCTGCGCGCCGACAAGCGGCAATTCGAACAGGTTCTCGTCAATCTCGTGGTCAATGCCCGCGACGCCATGCCAGAGGGCGGTAATGTCGTGATCGCGGCGCGGCTCGAGCGCCTCGAGAATGCGCTGCATCGCGATCGCGCCATGGTCCCGGCGGGCGATCATATCCGCATCACCGTCACCGATGAGGGCACCGGCATCGCGCCCGACCAGCTCGACCGGCTCTTCGAGCCATTCTACTCCACCAAGAAGCCCGGCGAGGGCACCGGGCTCGGGCTTTCCACGGTCTACGGGATCATGAAGCAATCCGGCGGCTTCGTCTTCTGCGACAGCACCCCCGGCGCGGGCACGACCTTCACGCTCTTCCTGCCCGTCGCCGACGCCGCGCCAGCGGCCCCTGCCGAAACCGCCCGGCAAGCCCCGCAAGCGCAGGAGAACGCCGTCGTCCTGCTGGTCGAGGACGAGGCTCCCGTGCGCGCCTTCGCGGCCCGTGCGCTGCGGCTGCGCGGCTACAGCGTGATCGAGGCCGACAGCGCCGAGGAGGCGCTCGAGCGGCTCGCGGATGATGCGCTGCACGTGGATATCTTCGTGACCGATGTCACCCTGCCGGGCCTCGACGGCCCGGGCTGGGTGCGGGAAGCCCTCGCCACGCGACCCGACACACCGATCGTCTTCATCTCCGGCCACGCCTCGGACATTTTCGCCGAACTGCGCGAAGAGATCCCGAATGCGACGCTTCTGGCCAAGCCGTTCTCGATCAACGAGCTCTGGTCCGCGACAGCGGCGCAGCTCGCGGCGCCCTGCCCGCCCGCGCGGCGCGGCTGACATCGGGTCGCCGCACGCGCCGGCCCCGCCGGCGCCTGCATCCCTTGATCGTTCTTGTCGTTGCGTCTATGCGTCATTGAACAGGACAGAGTCGCGCGGGGACAGGGAAAATGACACGACCGTGGCAACCGTGGCTTGTCCTGCTGCTCGGCCTGACTGTCGCCGGGTGCGGCCTGATCGATGACGCGGAAGAGGAGAGGCCGGACGAGGCGGCGCTGCTCGACGATTTCGATCCGATCGACGATACGAACCTCTCGGAATTCATGATGAGCGGCGCCGAGCCCGATGAGGCCGTGTCGTATTTCCGCCGCGCCACGGAGGAGCGCCCCGGCCGCATCGACCTCGAGCGCGGCCTTGCGACGTCATTGATCCGCAACCGCCAGTACAGCGAGGGCGTCAGCGCCTGGCGGCGCGTCGTGGGGATGTCGGGGGCGACACATGAGGACAGGGTCGGCTATGCCGACGCACAGATTCGAACCGATGACTGGGAGGGAGCCGCAGAGACGCTCGCGGCGCTTCCCGACAGCTTCGAGAGTTTCCGCCGGCACAGGTTGAGTGCCCTCATCGCGGACGCGGACGAGGACTGGGCGCGCGCCGACCGTCACTATGAAGCCGCCGTCGAGTTGAGCGACAGCCCCGCCGGCGTGCTCAACAACTGGGGGTATTCCAAGCTCGTGCGCGGGGACGCCGAGGACGCCGAGCGGCTGTTGCGCGAGGCCCTGCAGGATGATCCC
Source organism: Paracoccaceae bacterium (assembly GCA_007131685.1). GTDB lineage: Bacteria > Pseudomonadota > Alphaproteobacteria > Rhodobacterales > Rhodobacteraceae > Alkalilacustris. The sequence continues at coordinate 9,264 of SLQD01000129.1, forward strand.
GGCATGTTTGCCGCCAAGAACAATCTCGTCATGGCGCTCGGCGCACAGGAGAACTATTCGCTTCCGATCGTCGACATGACGCAGGAGGAGCGCGCGCGGCTGACCCATACGCTCGCGCTCACGGCCCTGCGCCAGAACGATCTGAACACCGCGCGGCGGCTGCTGCAGGAGGCGATCGACACTCATCCGCGGCATTTCGGCGAGGCGGTGCGGGCACTGAGGGTGCTCGAGGAGGCCTGAAGCGGCACCGGGCCTCTCCCCGGCGCGGGCGCAGCCCGCAACAGCGCACCGCCCGCACACCCGGCCGGGCCGGCACCCCGGTAGCGCCACGATGGCATTCCAGGGGAGCGGTCCCACGGACAGCGCCGAAGCGCCCGCGCAGGCGACGCCCGGCCCGGGTGCCCGCAGAGCGCGCGCGACTGTTGCACAAACGACTCAACTCCGGCGCGATTGGCCGCAAACCGGCGACCTGCATCAGAATGATTTTGCAACCTCGTGATATCTTGCGGATATTCGACTTGAGGTTGAGCAGGTGCCGAATTGAAAAATATAATCCGCATGATGGCCTGTGCTGCCCTGATGGCGGCGGCATCGGTCAGCGCAGCCCTCGGCGACAGGGCGCAAATCACCGTCGATGGCCGCGATATCGGGCGTGCGATCGATCTGTCGACCGACCGGGCGGCAGTTATCGAGAGTGATCGCATGTTCAGCGAGGTTTCGATCGCCAATCCCGAGATCGCGGATATCGACACGATTTCGGCCAATGCGATCTATGTGCTCGGCAATGCGCCGGGGCGCACGACGCTGTCGGTGATTTTCGAGAAC
>SLQD01000025.1 GCA_007131685.1 Paracoccaceae bacterium
AGCTCGTCGAGAAGGAGCGCCCCGAGGTCTGGGACATCCTCGACGAGGTGATCCGCGAGCATCCGGTACTGCTCAACCGCGCGCCGACGCTGCACCGGCTCGGCATCCAGGCGTTCGAGCCGACGCTCATCGAGGGCAAGGCGATCCAGCTTCACCCGCTGGTCTGCGCCGCGTTCAACGCCGATTTCGACGGCGACCAGATGGCCGTGCACGTGCCGCTCTCGCTCGAGGCGCAGCTCGAGGCGCGGGTGCTGATGATGAGCACCAACAACGTGCTCTCGCCGGCCAACGGCGCGCCGATCATCGTGCCCAGCCAGGACATGGTGCTCGGGCTCTACTACACCTCGATGATGCGCGAGGGCCTCGAGGGCGAGGGCATGATCTTCGCCTCGCCCGAGGAGGTCGAGCATGCGCTCGCCGACGGCGTGGTGCATCTGCACACGAAGATCCAGGCGCGCGTCAAGCAGATCGACGAGCATGGCGCCGAGGTCTGGAAGCGCTTCGAGACGACGCCCGGGCGGGTGCGGCTCGGCGCGCTCCTGCCGCTCAACGCGAAGGCGCCCTTCGAGCTCGTCAACCGGCTGCTGCGCAAGAAGGAGGCGCAGGAGGTCATCGACACCGTCTACCGCCATTGCGGGCAGAAGGAATCCGTCGTCTTCTGTGACCAGATCATGTCGATGGGTTTTCGCGAGGCGTTCCGTGCGGGCATCTCCTTTGGCAAGGACGACATGCTGATCCCCGATCAGAAATGGTCCATCGTCGAGGAGACGCGCGAGCAGGTGAAGGAGTTCGAGCAGCAATACATGGACGGGCTGATCACCCAGGGCGAGAAATACAACAAGGTGATCGATGCGTGGTCGCGCTGCTCGGACGGGGTGGCGTCCTCGATGATGGACGACATCTCCTCGGTGCGCCGCGACGATGCCGGCCGCGAGCTCGAGCCCAACTCGGTCTACATGATGAGCCATTCGGGTGCGCGCGGCTCTCCGGCGCAGATGAAGCAGCTCGGCGGGATGCGCGGCCTGATGGCCAAGCCTTCGGGCGAGATCATCGAAACGCCGATCATCTCGAACTTCAAGGAAGGCCTCACCGTGCTGGAGTATTTCAACTCCACCCACGGCGCGCGCAAGGGCCTGGCGGATACTGCGCTGAAGACGGCGAACTCGGGCTATCTCACGCGCCGCCTCGTCGATGTGGCGCAGGACTGCATCGTGCGTTCGCAGGACTGCGGCACCGACCTGTCGATCACCGCCGAGGCCGCGGTCAATGACGGCGAGGTCGTGGCGACGCTGGGCGAGCGCATCCTCGGCCGCGTGATTGCGGAGGACGTGGTCGTGCCGGGCACCGACGAGGTGATCGCCGCACGCGGCGAGCTCGTGGACGAGCGCCTGGCCGACCGGATCGAGGAGGCCGGCGTGGCGAGCATGAAGATCCGCTCGCCGCTGACCTGCGAGGCCGACGAGGGCGTGTGTGCCATGTGCTACGGCCGCGACCTCGCGCGGGGCACGATGGTCAATGTCGGCGAGGCCGTCGGCATCATCGCCGCGCAGTCGATCGGCGAGCCGGGCACCCAGCTGACGATGCGCACCTTCCATATCGGCGGCATCGCGCAGGGCGGGCAGCAATCCTTCCTCGAGGCCGCGCATGCCGGCCGCGTGGAGCTGCGCAATCCGAACATCCTCGAGAACGCCGCCGGCGAGATGATCGTCATGGGCCGCAACATGCAGCTCGCGATCATCGACGAGAACGGTGTCGAGCGCTCGGTCAACAAGGTCACCTACGGCACCAAGCTGTTCGTCAAGGACGGCGACACGGTGGCGCGCGGCGACAAGCTGATCGAATGGGATCCCTACACCCTGCCGATCATCGCCGAGGCCAGCGGCAAGGCGCGCCATGTCGATCTCATCAACGGGCTGTCGGTGCGCGAGGAGACCGACGAGGCGACGGGCATGACCCAGCGCATCGTCTCCGACTGGCGCGCGGTGCCCAAGGGCAGCAGCCTCAAGCCCGAGATCATCATCATGGATCCCGAAACGGGCGCGCCGATGCGCAACACGCAGGGCAGCCCGGTGACCTATCCGATGTCGGTGGACGCGATCCTGTCCGTCGAGGAGGGCGAGGAGGTCCGCGCCGGTGACGTGGTCGCGCGCATTCCGCGCGAGGGCGCGCGCACCAAGGACATCACCGGCGGCCTGCCGCGGGTGGCGGAACTTTTCGAGGCGCGCCGGCCGAAGGATCACGCCATCATCGCCGAGATCGACGGCTATGTGCGTTTCGGCAAGGACTACAAGAACAAGCGCCGCCTCACCATCGAGCCCGCGGATGACAGCTTCGAGGCGGTGGAATACACCGTCCCCAAGGGCAAGCACATCCCGGTGCAGGAGGGCGATTTCATCCAGCGCGGCGAATACGTGATGGACGGCAACCCCGCCCCGCACGACATCCTGCGCATTCTCGGCATCGAGGCGCTGGCCGATTACCTGATCAACGAGGTGCAGGACGTCTATCGCC
>SLQD01000170.1 GCA_007131685.1 Paracoccaceae bacterium
CGGGTGTCCTGGATCATCTCGCGGGCGGTGTGCTGGGTGTTCATGGTCTCCTCCGTCGCACGCGGTGAGGGTGCGGAATCGAAGGAGACCATATCGTTGCAAGTGCAACGAGTCAACCGGCCGGCGTGCCCTCCTGCGCGGCGGGCAGCGGCGTCTCGGCGCGGTGCTGGCGCCAGACGGTGACGAGGAATATCCCCATCGACGCCACCGTGAGCACCGACCCGGCGACCACGATCGCGTCGCTTCCCCCCGCGAGATACAGCGTCAGCCCGACGGTGATCGCGACGAGCCCGGCGAGCGCGACGCCGTAATGAGCCCATGCGAGCCGGGTCTGCGCCGCGGACGGCACGAGGTGGTAGTAGATGCCGAACAGCCCGAAGGTCACCCATCCGACGAGGTTGAGATGGGCATGCACCGGGCTCATCGTGTAGTCCTGCGCCGCCGACATCTGGATGCCCCACAGCATCCCGAGCATCACCGCGACGACTCCGGTGAAGAAGAAGTAGAACGCAACGCCCTTCATGTCCTTTCCTCCCATCGCCATGCCACGCCGGCGTCCACGGCGGGCTGCGTCGGGGCGTCGATGGGCATGGACTCGTGACAACATGCGACGAAATGCCGCACAAGGATCATGCCACGATCCGCGCGCACCGCCAAGCACGAACACGCGCGCGCCCCCTTGACGCGGTCATCGCAGGTGCAATGATCGCGTCATGGATGAAAGCGCCCCCGATTTCGACCTTGCCGAATTCCTGCCCTACCAGCTCGCGGTGGCTGCCGGGCGCGTCAGCCGTGCCTTCGCCGAGCGCTATCACCGCGATTTCGGCATCACGATCCCGGAATGGCGCGTGCTCGCGCATCTCGCGCAGGCCGGGCCGGTGAGCGTGCGCGAGATCCATGCGCGCGTGGACATGGACAAGTCCAAGGTCAGCCGCGCGGCGGCGCGGCTCGAGGCGGCCGGATACATCACCAAGCGCGGCCACGAGGCCGATCGCCGGCTGGTGCAGCTGGGGCTCACGGAGACGGGCCGCGCACTCTTCGCGCGCATCGTGCCCGTGGCGCGGGCCTATCAGGACGAACTCGAAGCCGCGCTGGGCGCCGATGCGGCGGCGGTGCGGCGCGGGCTCGGCAAACTCTCGGAGGCGTTATGAGCGAAGCGGTTCTCTACGACTACTGGCGTTCCTCGGCGGCCTACCGGCTGCGCATCGCGCTTGGGCTTGCGGGCATTCGCTTCCGCACGGTCGCCGTCAATCTCGTCACCGAAGCGCAGCGCGACGCCGACAACCTCGCACGCAATCCGCAAGGGCTGGTGCCCACCCTCGAGATCGACGGGCTCACTCTGACGCAGTCGCTCGCCGTGATCGAGTATCTCGACGAGACGCGCGCCACCGGGTTCCTGCCCAAGGACCCGCCCGGCCGCGCGCGGGTACGCGCGCTCTCCTACGCCGTCGCGATGGAAATCCACCCGATCTGCAACCAGACCGTCGCGCGCCATGCCGCAGACAATTCGAACGGCGGCATCACCATGGAGAGCTGGATGGAGCGCTTCATGGGCCGCGGTTTCGCCGCGATCGAGCGGATGCTCGACCACCCCGACACCGGCCGCTACTGCCACGGCGACAGCGTGACGATGGCCGATATCCTGCTGATCCCGCAACTCTACAATGTGCGCCGCTGGCAGGTCGACACCTCCGGCCACCGGCGCATCAACGCCATCGCCGCCGCGCTCGAGGACCTGCCCGCCTTCGCCGCGGCGCATCCCGACAATTTCCGCCCCGCAGGCGCCTGACCGGTTCAGCGGACAAGCCGCAGCAGGAGCGTCAGGATCACGCTGATCAGGATCGAGGTGCCCAGCGGCAGGTAGATCGTCGCGCCCCCGAGCTGCAGCGTGAAATCGCCGGGCAGCCGCCCGATCGGAAGCTGGCGCAGCCACGGCCAGGCCAACCCCGCGACAAGCAGCACCACGCCGAGCAGGATAAGGAATTTCTGCATCGCGCCCTCCTCGCGCCCATCTAGGCGGCGCTGCGCGCGGGCGCTACCCTTCGCGCAGGAAGACCGGCCTGTCGGGCTCCGACAGCTCCGACGCGAAGCGATAGCCGCCGGTGTCGAAGTCCTTGAGCGCCTCCGGATCGGTAACCCGGTGCTCGCAGATGAAGCGCGCCATCGCCCCGCGCGCCTTCTTGGCATGAAAGCTCACCACCTTTGGCGCGCCGCCGCGTTCCTCCATGAAGACAGGGGTGATGATCCGCAGCGCGAGCGTGTCGCGGTCCACCGCGCCGAAATACTCCTGCGAGGCGCAATTGACGAGAACATCGGCGCCGGCCTCGGCGGCGGCGGTGTTGAGCGCTTCGGCCAGCGCGCTGCCCCACCACGCATAGAGATCGCGCCCGCGCGGATTGGCAAGCTTCGAGCCCATCTCCAGCCGGTAGGGCTGGATCCCGTCGAGCGGGCGCAGCACGCCGTAAAGCCCCGACAGGATGCGCAGGTGCCGCTGCCCCCAGCGCAGCGCGTCGTCGTCAAGGCTTGGCGCGTCGAGCCCGGTATAGGTGTCGCCGGCGAAGGCCAGCGCGGCGGGGCGCAGCGCCTCCGGCTCCGGGTCGTCGGCAAAATCGGCGAAGCGGCGGTGATTGAGGGTGGCGAGCTTGTCGCTGATGCCCATGAGCGCGCCCAGCTCCGCGGCGGACAGCTTGCGCGCCACCTCTGCGAGCGCATTCGCGTCAGCGCGCAACGGCGGCTCCGTCACCGCCGTCCCGGCGCCTTGCGACCAGTCGAGCTTCTTGGCGGGGGACAGGACGACGAGCATGTAACCTCCTTGTGCAGCGGCGCAATCTAGCGATCTGGCGCGCGCTGTCCAGATGCCGGTTGCCAGCGCCGGGGCGGAGCATTACGACAGGCATCAACACGGCGCTAGCGAGGGACCGGACCATGACCTCCATCCTGCAGATCCTTCTGCTGATCCTTGACGTGATCTGGTTTCTCATCATCGCGCATGTGATCCTGAGCTGGCTGATCAACTTCCAGGTGCTGACCCTGCGCCAGCCGATCGTCGCGTCGATCTGGGACGGGCTCAACCGGCTGCTGGAGCCCGCCTACAGCCGCATCCGCCGCTTCATGCCCGATCTCGGCGGCATCGACCTGACGCCGCTGATCGCGCTCGTCGCCGTGTATGCGCTGCGCATCATAATCATCAACAACGCGCATCTGGTTACCTGACGGAGCGGGCGATGACCGCGACCGACCCGCGCGCGCTCCTCGCTCGCGTCTTCGGATTCGACGATTTCCGCCCCGGCCAGGGCGAGATCGTGGAGGCCGTCGCGGACGGGCGCGACGTGCTCGCCATCATGCCCACGGGCGGCGGCAAGTCGCTTTGCTACCAGCTCCCGGCGCTCATGCGAGAGGGGCTCACGCTGGTGATCTCGCCGCTCATCGCGCTGATGCGCGACCAGGTCCGCGCGCTCGAGGCGGCGGGCGTGGCCGCGGGCGCGCTGACCTCGGGCAACACCGAGGCGGAGACCGAGGCCGTCTTCGAGGCCATCGATGCCGGGCGGCTGAAGATCCTCTACATGGCGCCCGAGCGGCTCGCGAGTTCGGGCGCGCGCGCGCTCCTGCGCCGCGCCGATTGCCGGCTCATCGCCGTCGACGAGGCGCATTGCGTCAGCCAGTGGGGCCACGATTTCCGCCCCGATTACCTGCGCATCGGGGAGCTGCGCCGCACGCTCGGCGTGCCGCTCGCGGCCTTCACCGCCACCGCCGATGCCGAGACCCGCGACGAGATCGCCGCGCGGCTGTTCGACGCGCCGCCGGAGGTTTTCCTGCGCGGTTTCGACCGGCCCAATATCCGCCTCGCCTTCGCCGCCAAGATGAAGCCGCGCCAGCAGGTGCTCGATTTCGCCGCGCGCCACCGGGGGCAGGCGGGCATCGTCTACTGCGCCTCGCGCGCGCGCACCGAGACGCTGGCGCGCGCGCTCACCGAGGCCGGCCACGCCGCGCGCGCCTATCACGCCGGGCTAGACCCGGAAGAACGCCGCGCCGTCGAACGCGCCTTCCAGATCGAGGACGGGCTGATCGTCGTGGCCACGATCGCCTTCGGCATGGGCGTCGACAAGCCCGATATCCGCTGGGTGCTGCATGCCGATCTGCCCAAATCCGTCGAGGGCTACTATCAGGAGATCGGCCGCGCCGGGCGCGACGGGGCCCCCGCCGACACGCTGACGCTTTTCGGCCCCGACGACATCCGTCTGCGCCGCGCCCAGATCGACGAGGGCGCAGCCCCCGAGGCGCGCAAGGCCGCCGACCATGCCCGGCTCAACGCGCTTTTGGGCCTCGCCGAGGCGGCGGGCTGCCGCCGGCAGGTGCTGCTGCGCCATTTCGGCGAGGAGAGCGCGCTTTGCGGCAACTGCGACACCTGCGCGATGCCCGCGAAGCTCGTCAACGCTACCGAGCCGGTGCGCAAGGCGCTCTCGGCGGTGCTGCGCACGGGCGAAAGCTTCGGCGCGGGGCATCTGATCGACATCCTGACCGGCAATGCCACCGACAAGGTGCGCAACCGCGGCCATGACCGGCTGCCCACCTTCGCGGTCGGGCGCGAACTCGCGCGCGCCGCCTGGCAGGGGGTGTTTCGCCAGATGATGGCGCATGACCTGATCCGTCCCGACCCGGCACGTCAGGGCGCGCTGCGCATGACCGAGGCCGCGCGCCCGGTGCTGCGCGGCGAGGCCGAGGTGATGCTGCGCGAGGATGCCGCGCCGGCGCGCAAGGATGCGCCCGCGCGCGCCGAGCCGGCCGCGATCGTCTCCGAGGATGACGCGCCTCTGCTCGCCGCGCTCAAGGCGAAGCGCCGCGAACTCGCCGAGGCTGCGGGGATGCCCGCCTATATCGTGTTCAACGACCGCACCCTGATCGAGATGGCCGAGCGCCGCCCCGACAGCCTCGATGCGATTGCGGGGATCTCCGGCGTCGGCGCGACGAAGCTGGAGCGTTACGGCGCCGCCTTCCTCGAAGTCATCACCGGCGCCGCGCCCGATCCCCAGCACCCCGCGCGCCGCAAGCTTGCCGGCCGCCCGGAGGGCGACCTCTACGACCGCCTGCACGCCGTCCAGCGCGACCTCGCCCGCGGCCCGGACGGGACCGGCAAGCCGATGAGCCTCGACCACGGCACGCTGCGCCGGATCGCCGAGGCCCGCCCCGCGAGCGAGGCCGAACTCGCACGCGTCTCCGGGATGGCGGAGCAGAAGCTCGCCCGCTTCGCCGCCGCGCTGCTCGACGAGATCAGCCGCGCGCCGGACTGACCCCGCAGCCCGCCCAGAGCAGCCGGGCGCGCAGCTTCTCCGCGACAACCCGCCGGCGCAGCCGCAGATCCGCGCCCCACGGCCGGTGCACGCTCGCGCGCATCCGCGCAAGCCGCGCAGTGTCGATCTCGCAAAGGTCGGCCACATCCACGAGCCGGGGCGCCGGCCCCGGTTGCGGTGGCGGGCCGGCGAAATCGAGCCCCCAGCGCCGCGCCAGGATCTCCGGATCGCCCATGCGCGCATCGAGCCGGGGGCCGAGGCCCGCGCGCAGCCGCGGCTTGCGCGTCGCCGGATCGGCGGCGTCGAAGGCCTGAACGAGCCGCAGCAGGGCGCGCTTGCCCTTCGTCTGGATGTCATCGCGCCCCGGGCACCAGCGGCGCTGGTAGTCCTGCATCACGCTCATGGCCTCGGCGCTCAGGGATTCGTTGATGACGGGCGCCGGCGCGATGCCGGGCGCGCCCCCGGGCACGGCGCGCGACAGGAAATCGTTCAGGATGTCGGCGCCGCGCAGCGCCCCGCGCTCGAACCTGACGGCCTCGACCCGCCCCGGAAAATGCCGCTCCCAGCGATCGAGGGCACCGGCGAGGTCGATCCCGGCCGGGTCCGGGATCGTGCTTGCGCGCTTGAGATGCTGCTGCGCCAGCGACAGGAAGTATTCCGAGGGGCGCCGGATATAGGCGATGATGTGCAGCTCCGCCGAGAGCCGCGCGAGCCGGGCACGCAGGGCGGGCGCGCTCGCATCGGTGAGCCGCGCGAAGAAATACTCGCTCGACAGGATCATCACCCGCGGACCGGCCGCCGCCGCCGCCTCGACCTCACTCCAGGCGGCCTCCAGATCGCGCGCGGCGCGCGGCCATGCCCCGTCGTAGTGCTGGCGCAATATCCGGTTGGCGACAGGGCCGGTCCCGAGCGTCAGGCTGAGCAGCGCGTGCCCCGATCGACCGGTGAGCGCCGGGTAGCACACCTCCGCTGCCGCCAGCGCCCCGCGCTCCCGTGCCAGCCCCGCCTGCAGCGCGGTGGTCCCGGTCTTCGGTGTCCCGATATGGAGCACCAGCTTCATGGCCGCCTGTCCCCCGTGCAAGCCTCGCCCGCGGCGCGTGCAGCACGCATAACGACGCGGCGCCGTCGCGACAAGCTGGCCGCGCCGGCTTGACCTCGCCTCGCCGGCGCGGCAGGCGGGGCGAAAGGAGCCGCCATGTATCCCTTCGTGCGCCTTGCCAACGAGTTCCGCCGCTTTCGCGGCGCGCCGCCGCTCTCGCTCGGGCAGGCGCATGTCTCGCGCCACCGGGTCTGGCCCTGGGATCTCGATCCGTGGTCGGAGCTCAATAACGGGCGCACGCTGACGCTCTACGATCTGGGGCGGCTCCCCTATTCGCGCCGGGTCGGCTTGTTTGCGGCGATGCGCGCGAATGGCTGGCGCGCGACGGTGGCGGGGGTGTCGGTGCGCTACCGGCGCCGGATCACGGCACTGTCGGTGCTCGAGATGCGCACCCGCACGCTGGGCTGGGATCACCGCTTCTTCTATATCGACCAGTCGCTGTGGCGCGCCGACGGCGAATGCGCCAACCAGATGCTGCTGCGCTCGGCGGTGATCACGGCGGATGGCATCGTGGCGCCGGCGCAGGTCACTGCCGCGCTGGGCGGCCCGGCCGAGAGCCCGCCGCTGCCGGACTGGGCGCGCGCCTGGATCGCGGCCGAGGATTCGCGCCCCTGGCCGCCGGCGCGCTGACCCCTTGCGCGGGGGCGGCGCGCTCTATCTGATGGCGGCGGGCGAACGGGGCCGGGCATGCAGACACCACCGCAAGGCAAGCGCATCTGGGGCTGGTGGTTCTTCGACTGGGCCAACCAGCCCTACAACACGCTGATCCTCACCTTCATCTTCGCGCCCTATTTTGCCGCCTCCGTCGCCCCCGACCCGGCGACGGGGCAGACGATGTGGGGCTGGACGCTGGCGCTCACCGGGATCATCATTGCCGTTCTCGCGCCGATCCTCGGCGCCGTCGCCGACAGCGCGGGGCCCAAGCGGCCCTGGATCGTGCTGTGGTCGCTGTTCTATGTCACCGGCGCGGCGCTGCTGTGGTTCGCGGTGCCGGATGCGGATCCGGTGATCTGGGTGCTGGTGGCCTTCGCGATCGGCATGTTCGGGCTCGAATTCGGGATCATCTTCGTCAACTCGATCCTGCCCAGCCTCGGCAGCCGCGCCGAACTGGGGCGGATCTCCGGCTCGGGCTGGGGCTTCGGCTATCTCGGCGGGATGCTTTCCCTGATCATCGTGCTGCTGTTTCTCGCCGAGAACGAGGACGGAACCACGCTTCTGGGGATCGAGCCGCTGCTCGGCTTCGACCCCGACGCGCGCGAGGGCACCCGCGCCGTGGGCCCCTTCGCGGCGCTGTGGTATCTCGTCTTCGTGATCCCGTTCTTTCTGTGGGTGCCCGAGCCCGCGCCGCAGCCGCGCGCGGCGGGGGCGGTGCGGCGCGGGCTGTCGGAGCTGTGGACCACCATCCGCTCGCTGCCGCGTCGGCCGAGCCTGTTTTCCTATCTCGGCGGCTCGATGTTCTATCGCGAGGGGCTCAACGGCATCTTCGCCTTCGGCGGCATCTACGCCACCGGGGTGCTGGGCTGGTCGATCACCCAGATCGGTGTGTTCGGCATCACCGCCGCGCTCACCGGGGCGGCCTTCGCCTGGTTGGGCGGGCGCGCCGACAGCCGCTTCGGCCCCAAGCCCGTCATCATCACCGGGATCTGCGCGCTGATCGCGGTGTGCCTGCTGGTGGTGACGACGACGCGCGACATGGTGCTGCTCGTGCCGGTGGCGCCGGGTTCGATCCTGCCCGACGTGATGTTCTTCCTGTGCGGCGGCATCATCGGCGCGGCGGGGGCGTCGCTGCAGGCGGCGTCGCGCACCATGATGGTGCGCCAGGGCAACGAGGCGCGCATGACCGAGGGCTTCGGCCTCTATGCGCTCTCGGGCAAGGCGACCTCCTTCGTGGCGCCGGGGCTCGTCGCGCTCGCCACGCAGATCACCGGCGATCAGCGCCTCGGCGTGGCGCCGCTGATCCTGCTCTTCGCGGCGGGGCTGGTGCTGATGTACTGGGTGCGGCCCGATGGCTCGGTGCGCGGGGAGGCTTGATCCGGCCCGCCCGCGGCGCTATCCGGGCGCGTCGCCGTTCGGGCGGCCAAGTCTCCGCGACCTTGTCAAAACGGAACCGACATGACCCGCACCCATCTTCCCGGCATCCTCGCGATGGCCGCCATCGTGGTGGCCTCCAACATCCTCGTGCAGCTCCAGTTCGGCGACTGGCTGACACTCGGCGCCTTCACCTATCCGCTCGCCTTTCTCGTCAATGACGTGATGAACCGTGTCTACGGCCCCGACGCCGCGCGCCGCGTCGTGTGGGCGGGCTTCGCGGTGGGGGTGGTCTCCTCCTTCATCGCCGCGGGGTTCGACGCGACGACGCTGCGCATCGCGCTGGGCTCGGGGCTGGCGTTCCTGACGGCGCAGATGCTCGATGTGGCGCTGTTTCACGCGCTGCGCGAGGGCAGGTGGTGGCGCGCACCGCTGGCCTCGACGCTGGTGGGCTCGACGGTGGACACCGCGCTGTTCTTCTCGATCGCGTTTTCCGGCACGCTCGCCTTCATCAACCCGGCCGACGATGTGAGCTGGGCGGCAACCGAGCTGCCGCTTCTGGGCGCGGGGCCGGTGGCGCCGCTCTGGGTCAGCCTCGCGGTGGCCGATTGGGGCGTCAAGCTGGCGCTGGCGCTACTCGCGCTGGTGCCGTTCCGGCTCATCGTGGGGCGGTTGACGCAACAAGCTGCATAAAAGGCTTTGACAAACACAAAATCTGTGCCACGATTCTCTGGAACGCAGCAGCAGAAAGGAGGTGGTCCAGTGTCGAGAGTGATGTTGGAGAGTGGTGCCGGAACAGTCGGGGGAGGCGCGGCCTGAGGGCAGTCCCGCGGGTTGACCACCCTGATTGGGCCTTGCTCTAACTGGCCCATCTCCGAAGAACTCGGGAAGGGCCGCCATCGCGCGGCCCTTTCTCGCATGAGGGGCCGATGCTGCGCATCACCGACGATATCGCCATCGCCGACTGGGAGTTGACCGAGCATTTCACCACCGCCTCGGGACCCGGCGGGCAGAATGTCAACAAGGTCGCCACCGCCGTCGAGCTGCGTTTCGAGGCCGCGCGCAGCCCGCACCTGCCCGAGCCGGTCAAGCGCCGGCTGCGCCGCCTCGCCGGCCGGCGCTGGACGAGCGAGGGCGCCGTGATCATCCGCGCCGAGGACAGCCGCAGCCAGGCGCGCAACCGCGAGATCGCGCGCGACCGCCTCGCCGAGCTCATCCGGCGCGCCACCGAGACCCCGAAAAAGCGCATTCCGACGCGGCCAAGCCGCGCCGCCAAACGCCGCCGCGTCGAGGCCAAGAAGCATCGCGGCGCGATCAAGGGTCTGCGCGGCGCGCCCCCGCCCGAGGATTAACCGCGCAGCCTGAAGCGCTGGATCTTGCCCGTCTCGGTCTTGGGCAGCGCGTCGGTGAAGACGATGCGACGGGGATACTTGTAGGGCGCGATCGTCGCCTTGACGTGTTCCTGCAGCCGGGTGATGCACTCGCCGTCGCCCGCGACCCCTTCGCCGAGCACGACATGCGCCTCCACGATCTGCCCGCGCGCCTCATCCGGCGCGCCGATGACGGCGCATTCGGCCACGTCCGCGTGCTTGAGCAGGGCGGCCTCCACCTCGGGGC
>SLQD01000180.1 GCA_007131685.1 Paracoccaceae bacterium
ACCTGGGGCGTGGATTACCGCACCGGCGAGGTCTTCGCCGACACGCCGCCGGAAAACCCCGACACGATCGACCCGGTCTACTGGTGGGACCCGGACCATCCGGAGGGCTTCCCGCCCTCGGGCTTTCTCTTCTACCAGGGTGACGCCTTCCCCGACTGGCAGGGCGATGCCTTCATGGGCAATCTCGCCCACCAGTATCTGGGGCAGTTCTCCATCGAGGGCCACGAGGTCGAACAGACGGGCCGGCTGCTCGAGGATGAGGGCTGGCGCATCCGCGACATCGCGGAGGGGCCGGCGGACGGCTTCATCTACGTGCTCATCGACGATGACGATGTGCCGCTCATCCGGCTGACGCCGCAGGGCTGAACCCGACCGCGCCGCCGGGCCTGTCACCCGGCGGCGCGGCACGCTATGAAGGGGCGAATCCGAACGGAGCCCCGCATGAGTGCCGACGACCGCCCGCTGCGCGACTATATCCGCACGATCCCGGATTTCCCGCATGAGGGGATCCTGTTTCGCGATGTCACGACGCTGTTCGCCGATCCGCGCGGGTTTCGCATGGCCGTCGATCAGCTCCTGCACCCCTTCGCGGGGGCACGGATCGACTGCGTCGCGGGGCTCGAGGCGCGCGGCTTCATCCTCGGCGGCGCGGTCGCGCATCAGCTCGGCACCGGCTTCGTGCCGATCCGCAAGACCGGCAAGCTCCCCGCCGCGACGATCCGCCAGAGCTACACGCTGGAATACGGCGAGGCCGAGATGGAGGTGCATGACGACGCCTTCGCGCCTGGCATGCGGGTGCTTCTGGTGGATGACCTGCTCGCCACGGGCGGCACCGCCGAAGCGGGGGTACGGCTCATCGAGCGGCTCGGCGCCGAAGTGGCGGGCTGCGCCTTCGTCATCGAGCTGCCGGCGCTCGGCGGCCGCGACCGGCTCGAGGCGATGGGCATGGCCGTGACCGCGCTGTGCGCCTTCGAGGGCGCCTGAGCCGCCGCGCAGAAAGCCGCGCCGGCCCCGTCACTGCCCGGGGCCCACAGATCGCCGGGGCGCCCGGCGGCGGGCGCACCGACCCATCGGCCGGTCATCGCCGCGCGCTGCGTCGAAAGGGAGGAGTGCAGAATGTCTCAGACCACCGCAGCCGAGGCCCTGCTCGGGCAGATGCGCGCCGCCGGCATCGAGGTGCTCTTCGCCAATGGCGGCACCGATTTTCCCTCCGTCATCGAGGCCTATGCCAACGCGCCCGAAAGCGGCATCGCCATGCCCGAGCCGGTGATCGTGCCGCATGAGGGGGTCGCGGTGGGGATGGCGCATGGCTACTACCTCGTCAGGGGCGAGCCGGCCGGGGTGATGGTGCATGTCAATGTGGGACTGGCGAACGCGGTGATGGGGCTGGTGAACGCGGCTTCCGAGCAAATCCCGGTGCTGATGTGCTCGGGGCGCACGCCGGTCACCGAGCAGGGCCGCTTCGGCAGCCGTTCGAGCCCGATCCATTGGGGCCAGGAGATGCGCGACCAGGCCGGGATGGTGCGCGAGGTCGTCAAGTGGGACTATGAGCTGCGCTATCCGGAGCAGGCCGGCGCGGCGGTCGCGCGCGCACTCTCGCTCGCGCTGAGCGCGCCGCGCGGCCCGGTTTATCTGAGCCTGCCGCGCGAAGTCCTCGCAGAGCCCGCGCCGATGCCGGAGCCCGCCACCGCGACCCGGCCCGCGCCCGCGCCCGCGCCCGCCCCCGCGGCCGCCGAAATCGCCGAAGCGGCAGGACTCATCGCGCGCGCCGAGCGCCCGGTCATCGTCAGCCAGAGTCCCGAGTTGCGCGCGGGCTTCGCGCCGCTGGCCGAGCTCGCGGAACGCTTCGCGATCCCGGTTGTGGAGTTCTGGGCGATGCGGCAGGGGCTTGCGACGACGCATCCGATGCATGCCGGGCGCGACCCGGCGCCCTGGCTGCGCGAGGCGGATCTGGTGATCACGCTCAACGCGATGGTGCCCTGGGTGGCCGAGCAGGTCACGCTGCCGCGCGGCTGCAGGGTCGTTGCGCTCGGCCCGGACCCGAGTTTCGAGCGCGTGCCGATGCGCAGCTTTCGCGTCGATGTGGCGCTCGCGGGCGAGATCGGCGCGACGCTGCAGGCATTGGCGCAGGCCGCCGATGCGCCCGATCCCGCGGCGCTCACGGCGCGGCGCGACCGCGTGGCGGCACATCGCGCCGAGCAGTCCGGGGCCGCGGCACGGCGCGTCGCCGAGGGGTCGGCGAAGCCGATGAACCCGGCCTTCGTGAGCAAGTGCCTGTCGGATGCCGCCGATGCGAACACGACCTTTTTCAACGAGCTCGGCCTCGATCCCGCCGTGATGACCTTCGAGGCGCCGAACACCTATTTCTCCACGCCGCTCTCGGGGGGCCTCGGATGGGGCCTTCCAGCGGCGCTGGGCGCGCAGCTCGCCGACCGCTCGCGCCAGGTGATCGCCTGCGTGGGCGACGGCTCCTACATGTTCGCCAATCCCGTGGCCTGCCACCAGACCGCCGCCGCGCTCGGCCTGCCGGTGCTCACGGTGGTGTTCAACAACGGCATCTGGAACGCGGTGCGCCGCTCCACGCTGCAGATGTATCCCGATGGCAAGGCCGCGGCGGCCAATGTCATGCCGATCACAGCGCTCGACCCGTCCCCCGATCACGCCGCCATCGCCCGCGCCCATGGCGCCCATGCCGAGCGGATCGAGGACGGCGCCGATCTGCCCGCGGCCATAGATCGCGCCCTCGCCGCGACGCGGGGCGGCACGCAGGCCCTGCTCGAGGTCGTCGTCAGCTACTGACGCCCGGTGCGCGCGGCGCCGTCAAGCGATCCGCGCCGCACCGGGCTCCGGCCCGCAGGGCCGGAGCACTTGCGGTGTCAGATACCGGTGCAGATGTATTTCATCTCCAGGTAGTCCTCGATGCCGTGCTTCGAGCCCTCGCGCCCGAGCCCCGACTGCTTGATGCCGCCGAAGGGGGCGACCTCGGTGGAGATGATTCCGGTATTCACGCCGACGATGCCGTATTCCAGCCCCTCCTGCACGCGGGTGACCCGGCCGATATCGCGCGCATAGAAGTAGCAGGCCAGCCCGAAGATGGTGTCGTTGGCCTTGGCGATCACCTCTTCCTCGGTGTCGAACTTGAACAGCGGCGCGACGGGGCCGAAGGTCTCCTCGGTGGCCACGGCCATCTGCTGCGTCACCCCCGTCAGCACCGTGGGCTCGAAGAAGCTGCCGCCAAGCGCGTGGCGCTTGCCGCCCGTCACGAGGGTCGCGCCCTTGTCGAGCGCGTCCTTGATATGGGCCTCGACCTTGGTGACGGCGTCCTCGGTGATCAGCGGCCCGGCATTGACCGCCTCGGACAGCCCGTCGCCCACCGTCATGGCATCGACGGCCTTGGCGAGCTTCTCGGCGAACCTGTCATAGACGCCGGCCTGCACATAAATTCGGTTGGCGCAGACACAGGTCTGGCCGTTGTTGCGGTATTTCGACATCATCGCGCCCTCGACGGCGGCGTCGAGATCGGCGTCGTCGAAGACGATGAAGGGCGCGTTGCCGCCCAGCTCCATCGAGCATTTCATCACCTGGTCGGCGGCCTGGCGCAGCAGGATGCGGCCGACCTCGGTCGAGCCGGTGAAGCTGAGCTTGCGCACGGCGGGGTTCTCGCAGAACTCCTTGCCGATATCCGACGAGCGCGAGGACGGGATCACCGACAGCACCCCGCGCGGCACCCCGGCGCGCTGCGCGAGCACCGCAAGCGCGATCGCCGAAAGCGGCGTCTCGGCGGCGGGGCGGGCGACGAAGCTGCACCCGGCGGCGAGAGCGGGGCCGACCTTGCGGGTGATCATCGCGTTGGGGAAGTTCCACGGCGTGATCGAGGCGGCCACCCCGATGGGCTGGCGCAGCACGGTGATGCGCTTGTCGGGCTGGTGGCCCGGGATCGTCTCGCCATAGACACGCTTGGCCTCCTCGGAGAACCATTCGATGAAGCCCGCGCCGTAGGCGATCTCGCCCTTGGCTTCGGCATGGGGCTTGCCCATCTCGGCGGTCAGGATCGTGGCGAGATCGTCCTGGTTCTCCATCATCAGCTCGAACCACCGGCGCAGGATCACGGCACGCTCCTTGGCGGTGCGCGCGGCCCACTCCTTCTGGACGGCCTCGGCGGCCGTGATGGCGCGCGCGGCCTCGGCACGCGACAGGTCGGCAACCTTCGCGATCACGTCGCCGCGCGCCGGGTTGATCACGTCGAAGGTCGCGCCGTCATCCGCATCGACCCAGTCGCCGGCAAGATAAGCGCGCGTCTCGAGCAGCGACGGGTCCGACAGCAGGCTCTTGAGGTCGGTCTTGGTGTCGAGCATGGGTTGCCTCCACAAATGCGCATGCGGCGCAATGCAATGCATGGCATCGAGGGATTTGTCCAGCTATTAGGGCCGTGACGCAGGAGATCGCCATGGACATGGACACCGCCTACGCCAACGCGCCCTTCATCCCCGGCAGCGCCGACTACCCGGCGCGATGGGCCGCGGACGCGGCGGCGTTTCGCGATGCGCTCGGGGCGCGGGCGCGTCTCGCCATCCCCTATGGCAGGGCGCCGCGCGAAAGCTTCGACCTGTTCACGCCCGAGACCGCGCCGCGCGGGCTCATGATCTTCGTGCATGGCGGCTTCTGGCGCGCCTTCGGCAAGGCGGACTGGTCGCATTTCGCCGCCGGGGCACTGGCGCGCGGCTGGGCGGTGGCGCTGCCCGAATACACGCTTTGCCCCGAGGCCCGCATCGCGCGGATCACGCGCGAGATCGCCACCGCCGTCGATGCCGCCGCCGCCGAGGTGGCCGGCCCGGTGGTGCTCACGGGGCATTCGGCGGGCGGGCATCTGAGCGCGCGGATGCTGTGCGCGGATGCAGCACCCGCGACGCGCGAACGGCTCGCGCGGGTGGTGCCGATCTCGCCGCTTTCGGATCTGCGCCCGCTCATGGCGACCGCGATGAACGACGACCTGCGCCTCGACGCCGCCGAAGCGGCCGCCGAAAGCCCGATCGATCATGCCCCCGTCCCCGGCGCGGATGTCCATGTCTGGGTGGGCGGGGCCGAGCGGCCGGCCTTCCTCGACCAGGCGCGCTGGTTGTCCGAAGCCTGGTCCGCGCCGCTCACCATCGATCCGCACCGCCATCATTTCGATGTCATCGACGGGCTGCGCGCGCGGGACACGCCGCTGATGCGCGCGCTGCTCGACGGACTGTGACCGGGAGCCGCCCATGACCTATCTGCGCTGGACCATCCGCATCCTCGGCGTGGCGCTCGTGCTCGCGACGCTGCATTACAACCTGCCGCGCCACGAGGTGGTGCGCATCGTCGGCGTCGAGACCCAGCGCATGGATTTCGGGCTGAACCGCTTCTTCTATGCGGACGCCGCCGGCGGCACCGCCGAGGCCCCGACCCGCGACGTGCGCCTGATCGAGACGATGACCCCCGCGGGGCGCGAGCGGGTCTTTCGCAACCAGGACACGGGCTGGGGCTGGCCGCCCTACTTCAAGTTCGGCAGTGCCAACCTGCAGGCCCGGGCGCGCGATCTCACCTCGAGCGCCGACGATCCGCAATATCTCGTCGTCACCTATTACGGCTGGCGCAACGAGTTGATCAGCACCTTCCCCAACATGGTCCGACTGCGTATCGCGGAGGGGCCCGAGGAACGGGTCCTGCCCTGGGCGGCCGGGACGACGCTCGTGATCCTCGCGATCCTTGCCTTCGGGGTCTGGCGCTTCTGGGTGCGGCTGCGCGACAACTGGCTGGCGCCGCATCTGGCGCGACTCGGCGCCGCCACCGAACCGGCTCGCGCGCGCCTGCGCGCGGTGTGGCGGCGGCTGACGGGCGGGGACGGGACCTGAGCCGCCCGGGCCCGGTTCGGTTTGACATGGCGCCGGGGGCGCTTTAGCTACACGCGGAATCTGCGCGGGCGTGCCGCGGTGCGGCGCGCCTCTCCATGACGCTGAGCGGTAACGGGACGGTGGAACATGGCGGGCACTCCGGGCCGGAGATCGGATCTCTATACCCTGTCGGGCGCGCTGCCGGTGCTCATCGCCGCCGCGCTCTTCGCGTGGTTTCTGGGCATGGCACCGGCGGTGGCCGGGGGCGAGGTGCTGCGCTGGGCGATTCCCTGGGTGCCGAGCCTCGACATCTCGGTGTCGTTCCTGATCGACGGGCTGAGCCTGAGCTTCGCGCTGCTGATCACGGGGATCGGGGCGCTGGTGCTGCTCTATTCGGCCGCCTATCTCGACGGGCACGAGCATTTCAGCCGCTTCACCCTCTATCTGACGCTGTTCATGCTCTCGATGCTCGGCCTCGTCGTGGCCGACAACATGATCACGCTGTTCGTGTTCTGGGAGCTCACGACGATCACCTCCTACCTGCTGATCGGCTTCTCGCACGCGGCGCCGGATTCGCGACGCTCGGCGCTGCAGGCGCTCCTGGTGACGGCGGCGGGGGGGCTCGCGCTGTTGGCGGGGATGATCCTGCTCGGGGTGGCGGCGGGCAGCTTCGAGCTGTCGGAAATCCGCGCCATGGACGAGCCCTTCACCGAGCACGCGATGTATCTGCCGGTGCTGATCCTGTTCCTGCTCGGCGCCTTCACCAAGTCGGCGCAGTTTCCGTTCCATTTCTGGCTGCCCAACGCCATGGCCGCGCCGACGCCCGTCTCGGCCTATCTGCACTCGGCCACGATGGTGAAGGGCGGGGTCTACCTGCTGGCGCGGATGCATCCGACGCTGGGCGCAACGGATGTCTGGACCTGGACGCTGATCCTGTTCGGCGGCTTCACGGCCGTCTTCGCGATGGTCATGGCGGTGCGCCAGACCGACCTCAAGCAGGCGCTCGCCTACACCACGCTGATGGCGCTCGGCACGCTGACGCTGTTTCTTGCCGCGCCGGTGGGCTACGCGATCACCGGGATGATGACCTTCCTGATCGTGCATTCGCTCTACAAGGCGGGGATGTTCCTTGTCGTGGGCATCATCGACCACGAGACCGGCACGCGCGATGCGCGGCTTCTGGGCGGTCTGGCGCGCGCGATGCCGGCAACGACCCTCGCCGCGGCGCTGATCGGGCTGTCGATGGCGGGGCTGCCGCCCTTCGTGGGCTTCATCGGCAAGGAGATCCTCTATGCCGGCGGGCTCGAGATGCCGGGCGCGATGCTGGTGCTCGGCGCGGCGCTGACGGCCAATATCCTGCTCTTCGCCACGGCCGGCATCGTCGCCTTCAAGCCGTTCTGGCGCCCGGCGGGAGGCGAGCTGCCCAAATCGCCGCATGAGGGGCCCTGGCCGATGCTCGCCGGGCCGCTGATCCTCGCCGCGCTCGGGCTCGGCTTCGGGTTGATGCCGGTCTTCATCGCCGAGCCGCTCGTCGCGCCGGGGGTCGAGGCGGTGCTCGGGCGCGAGGGCACGGTGGCGGAGCTGACCCTCTGGCACGGCGTCAACTTGCCGCTGATTCTCAGCCTCGTGACCTTCGCCGGCGGCCTGCTCGTCTATCTCGCCCATCAGCGCATCCGCGCGATGCTTGCCGCCGCCGAGGCGCGCGCGCTCGATTTCGACGCCGGCTGGGACCGTTTCCTCGACGGGCTCAAGGCCGTGGCGGGCTGGCAGACGCGCATCCTGCAATCGGGCTATCTGACGAGCTACCTGATGTGGATCTTCGCGACCATGTCGGTGACCCTGCTGGTCACGATCGGCCTGCGCGGCGGCATCGACCGGGTGCCGGTTTTCCCGATGCTCGACGTGACCCATTGGATCGTGATCGCGCTGGTGATCGCGGGCAGCGCGGTGGCGGTGTTCAGCATCTCGCGCATCGCCGCGATCGCCGGGCTCGGCGTGGTGGGTATCGCGGTGGCGCTGATCTTCGTGCTCTACGGCGCGCCCGATGTCGCGATCACGCAGCTTCTCGTCGAGATGCTGATCGTGGTGCTGTTCGCGGTCGCGGCGCTGCATCTGCCACTGCTGCCCCGTGAGGGCTTTCGCAAGCTGCATGCGCTGGTCGCGGTGGTCGTCGGGGGGCTGACGACGGCGCTGCTGATGATGGCGTCGGACGGCCCGATCGACCGCCGGCTGACGGACTATTTCGAGATCGCGAGCTGGCCCGAGGCCTTCGGTCGCAACATCGTCAACGTGATCCTCGTGGATTTCCGCGCGCTCGACACCTTCGGCGAGATCGCCGTGGTGGTGATCGCGGCACTCGGGGCCTATGCGCTGCTCAAGGGCGCCCCGGACAAGGAGGAGTCATGAAATCCATCATCCTCATGACCGGCGCGCGCCTGCTGCTGGTGCTGATGCTGGTCTTCTCTGTCTTCATGCTGCTGCGGGGCCATAACGAGCCCGGCGGCGGCTTCATCGGCGGGCTGATCGGCGCCACGGCCTTCATCGTGCAGGCCATCGCCGCGGGCGCGGCGGATGCGCGGCGCGTGCTGCGCGTCTCGCCCGAGGCGCTCGCGGTGGTGGGGCTGGGCATCGCGCTCGCCTCGGGGCTCTGGGCCGGGGTCTTCGCGGAGCCGCCCTTCACAGGGCAGTGGTACTGGGTCGGCGGCGACAGTTACGAGACGTCGGCCTTTTCGCTCAACACCGTGCTGGTCTTCGATGTCGGGGTCTATCTCGTCGTGCTCGGCTCGGTGCTGTCGCTCGCCCTTTCGCTCGAGGAAGAGGTCTGAATGGAACCGGTACTCGCGATCGTCGTGGGCATCCTGATGACGGCAGCGGTCTATCTGATGCTGTCTGGGAACATGCTGCGCTTTCTCTTCGGGCTGATCCTGATCTCCAACGCCGCCAACCTGGTGATGTTCACCGGCGGGCGGCTGACGACCGGGGCGCCGGCGCTGATCCCCTACGGCGCCGACAGCCCGGCAGGCGATGTCGCCAATGCGCTGCCGCAGGCGCTGGTGCTGACCGCCATCGTGATCGGTTTCGGGCTGCTGGCCTTCGCGCTGGTGCTCGTCTTTCGCGCCTATCAGTCGCTGGGCACGCTCGAGGCTGACCGGATGCGGGTGGCCGAGCCCGAGGAGGAGAGCAAATGATCTGGGCGCTCGGCCTTCCGATCTTCATCCCCTTCGTCGCCGGGGTTCTCGCCTTCCTGCTGCGCTCGAACGAGGCAGGCAAATGGGTCTCGGTCGGCGGCGCCGTGGCGACGCTGGCGGCCTCGATATACCTGATGGCGCTGGTGCTCGCCGAAGGGCATGTCGCCGGGCAACTCGGCACCTGGGTCGCCCCCTTCGGGATCACCCTGGTGGCGGACCTGCTGGCGGCGGTGATGGTGCTGATCACCGCGATCACCGGACTCGCCGTGGCGATCTACGCGCTCGGCGAGGTCTCCGAACGGCTCGAGCGGCTGGGCTATCACGCGCTTTACAACTTCCTGATCGCCGGGGTTTGCGGCGCGTTCCTGACGGGCGACCTCTTCAACCTCTATGTCTGGTTCGAGGTGATGCTGATCGCTTCGTTCGGGCTCCTGGTGCTGGGCGGCTCGCGCGAGCAGATCGATGGCGGCATCAAGTATGTCGCCCTCAACCTCGTCTCGACGATCATGTTCCTGGCCGGGATCGGCCTCGTCTACGGCATGACGGGCACGCTCAACATGGCCGATCTCGCCGGCGCCATGGCGGAGGTCGAGAACCAGGGCCTCGTCACCGTGGTGGCGATGATGTTCATGGTCGCCTTCGGGGTGAAGGCGGCGATGTTTCCGCTCTTCTTCTGGCTGCCGGCGTCGTATCACACGCCGCTTTTTTCCGTCTCGGCAGTGTTCGCGGGGCTGTTGACCAAGGTCGGCGTCTATGCGCTGATGCGCATGTTCACGCTGATCTTCACCGGCGATGTCGGCTTCACGCATGAGGTGCTGCTCTGGGCCTCGGCGCTGACGATGCTGACGGGCGTTCTGGGCGCGGCCGCGCAGACCGATTTTCGCAAGATCCTGTCGTTTCACATCATCAGCCAGATCGGCTACATGACGCTGGGCCTTGCCATCTTCACGCCGCTGGGGATCATGGGCGGGGTGTTCT
>SLQD01000054.1 GCA_007131685.1 Paracoccaceae bacterium
AACCGATTTTCGAGGTCAAGTTCACCGCGACGGGGCAGTGCGTGGGCCGGCTTCGCAACGAAGTGACGCTGACCGCACATGCGCCCTTTCAGTCGCAGAACATGCTTGCGACCGATGAGGGAGCAGGCCAGGGCGGCGACGGCACGGCACCGACGCCGCTGGAATATTTCCTGACCGGGCTCGTGGGATGCCTGATGACCCAGATCAGGGTGTTCTCGCGGCGCATGAAAGTGCCCTTCGAGGACATGGCGGTGAGCTGCGCGGCCGACTGGGCGGGCGTGGCCGATGCCGACGCCCCCTATCGCGGCGTGCCCGTGGGCTTTTCCATCGATATCGACATCCAGGCGGCACCGGACACCGATCCGGAACGCATCGACGCGCTCATCGACGCGGCGCGCAAGGGCTGCTTCGTCGAGCAGACCCTCGCACACGCCAACACCGTCACCCATCGCCGCCGGATCAACGCCGGCGCCTGGTCCGACATCTGAGCACGTCTCGAACCGCGAACCACACGAAACCACTCCGGGAGGACAACATGAACCACACCAAACCACAGGACGGTCGCAACCGTGCGGGTCGCGCCCTGCGCGTCTCGGTCTCGGCGCTGGCGCTGGCCGGGCTCGGCACACTGCCCGCAAAGGCCACCGAGACGATCGATCTGAGCATCGTGTCGGGCTTCGCACCCTCGGTGGCGGCGGTGAAGCTCCTGCAGGAAAGCTTCATGCCCAATGTCGCCGACACGCTGGCGGAGACGGGCAATTACCAGATCAACTGGCAGGAAGCCTTCTCCGGCACGCTGGCGCAGCCGGGCGGTGAGCTGGAGGCGATCCAGACCGGGCTTGCCGATGTCGGGGTCATCGTGACCGGCTTTCATGCCGACCGGCTGCCGCTTTACCAGATCGGCTATGCCACCCCGTTCGTGACGACCGATCTCGTGCTGGTGCACGAAGTCGTCGATGCGCTGGTCGAGGAGTTCCCGGCCTTCAACGAGACATGGGACCGCTTCAACCAGGTCACGCTGTCGGCGTCGGGCATTCCGGACAATTACGTGGTCTGCTCGGTCGATCCGATCGAGACGAAGGCCGACCTCGACGGCATGAGAATCGCCGGCATCGGCCCCAACCTGCGCTGGGTGGAGCCGATCGGGGCGGTCGGTGTCACCGGCTCGCTGGCGGATTTCTACAACATGGCCGATACCGGGGTCGTGGATGCGATGCTGGTCTGGGGCGAGTCCGCAGTCTCGATGAACTACTACGAGGTCTGCCCCTATTACTGGGATGCCGGGCTCGGCGGCGCCAACACCTACACCATCAACGTCAATCAGGGGGTGTGGGAGCGGCTGCCCGAGGAAGTGCAGGACGCGATGACCAGCGCCGCGAAGCAGTACGGGGTCGATATGGGCGTCTACGCCGCCGAACTCGGCCAGGAGGCCGTCGCCACCTTCGAGGAGAGTGGCGGGCAGGTATCGGCCATCGACGAGGACGAGCGGCTCGAATGGGCCATGACCCTGCCGAACCTCGCCGTGGAGTGGGCCGATCGCATCGAGGACCAGGGCATGCCCGGCCACGAGATCCTG
This sequence comes from Paracoccaceae bacterium, assembly GCA_007131685.1. Classification (GTDB taxonomy): domain Bacteria; phylum Pseudomonadota; class Alphaproteobacteria; order Rhodobacterales; family Rhodobacteraceae; genus Alkalilacustris. The sequence goes on from SLQD01000054.1 coordinate 1,577, forward strand.
AGTGCCTACATGCAGGCCATGCGCGATGCCGACCAGCCGATCGCGCGGCAGTGGGATCAGGAAGACTGACACTCCTCAGCGATCGAGGTCGATAATGTCGCCGCCCCCGGAAACGCCCGAGACCGGCACGCAGGACCGGCCCGACATCGCCGGACACACGCCGGGTTTCTCGCCCCTCGTGATCGGCATGGATGCCTGCGCGGCGCTTGTCGTGCTCGCGATGGTCGTGATCGTGAATGTGGATGTCCTGGGGCGGTGGCTCTTCAACCGGCCATTGCCCGGCTCGGTCGAACTGACGGAGATGGGCGTCGTCGCGGCCGTCTTCCTGGCACTGGCCCATTGCATCGCGGTCGGCCGCATGACCCGCTCGGAAACGCTGCTCGATGCCACGCAGACACGCGCGCCGCGCTTCAACCTGTTGCTGCGCGCCGCGTTCAACACCTGCGGCGCCGCCGTGCTGCTGATCATCGCTTACGGTCAGTACCCGCGCCTGCTCGACTCGTGGCAGTTCGGCTATTTCAAGGGCAATGTCGGGGTCTTCACGGCGCCGCGCTGGCCGCTGGATGCGCTGCTGCTGCTCGGGGTCGTGGCGGGGATGCTGCAGTTCCTGCTGCTCGCGGCGCGCAACATCCGCATGTTCCGCAAGCTCTGAACGGCGCCGGGACGGGTTGCGGCCCGTCGCGCGCCGTCACCACCGAAAGGACACCGCCATGACCGGCCTCGAGATCGGTCTTGCTTCCATCCTGCTGATCGTCGTGCTGATATATGCCGGCCTGTATGTCGGGGTGGCGCTCAGCCTCGTGTCGTTCGCCGTCGTCGCCGTGCTGCGCGGGGATGCGATGCTCGCGGTCAACCTGCTGACGCTGGCCGCGGCCGACGGCATCGCCAGCCAGACCTTCGCTGTCATCCCGCTCTTCGTGCTCATGGGGCTGATCATGAGCCATTCCAATGTCGGGCGCGATGCGTTCGACGTGGCCGATTTCATGCTGCGCCGGCTGCCCGGCGGGCTGGGACTGGCGACGGTCGCGTCCAACACGGTCTTCGCCGCGGTCACCGGCGTGTCCATCGCGTCGGCGGCCGTGTTCACGCGCGTGGCGCTGCCCGAAATGCTGCGGCTCGGCTACAGCCCGCGTTTCGCGATCGGCGCCATCGCGGGCAGCTCGGTGCTGGGCATGCTGATCCCGCCCAGCGTCCTGCTGATCATCTATGCCATCCTCGCCGAGGAATCGATCGGGCGGATGTTCTTTGCCGGCATCGGGCCGGGGCTCATTCTCGCGTCGGTCTATTGCGTCGGCATCGTCGGCATGGCCCGCCTGACGCCGGGCTTCGCCTATGATCGCACCGGGCGCTTCCGCGATCAGGGTGTCTCGAGCTCGGACGCCAGCGATCTGAGCCTGCTCGACGTGATCCGCAAGGCCGCGCCGATCGTGATCCTCGTGACGGTCGTGCTGGGCGGCATCTATGGCGGGATCTTCACCCCGACCGAGGCGGGCGCCGTCGGCGCGCTCGGCGCGATGGTGGTCGCGGTTCTGCGGCGCAGCCTCGATCTGCGCGCGTTCTGGAAGGTGCTTCTGGAGACCGGCCACATCACGGCGTCGGTGTGCTTTCTCATCATTGCGGCCACGATGTACAGCCGCGCCCTCGGGCTTGCCGGCGTTCCCGTGGCCGTCGGCGGTTTCTTCGGCGGGCTCTCCGATCAGCTGATCGTGATCCTGCTGCTCTATATCCTGCTGATCCTGCTCCTCGGCACGATCATCGACTCGGTTTCGATCCTGCTGATCATGGTGCCGCTCTTTCTGCCGATCATGGCCGGGTTCGGAGTCGATCCGGTCTGGTTCGGAATCATCACGATCATCGCGGTGGAGGTGGGGCTGCTGACGCCGCCATTGGGCATGGCCTGTTTCGTGATCCGCGGCTGCATCGACGACCGCCGCATCACGCTGGGGGACATCTTCGCCGGCGCGCTGCCCTTCGCGGGCATGATGCTGGTGGTTCTCGGGCTGCTGCTGACATGGCCGCATCTGGTCTATATCGATCGGTGGTTCGGGTTCTGACCAGGGTGCGCGATGAGTGGAACCGGCAAACGCAGCAACCCGCCCCGGCCGGGGCGGGCACGCCAGGCCGACGTGGCCCGCGCGGCCGGCGTTCACCCTTCCACGGTGTCACTGGCGTTGCGCGCGGAGACCCGCGGGCTGATCTCGCCCGAGGTCGCGGCGCGCATACGCGCCGCCGCTGAAAGGCTCGGTTATCAACCCGATACGGTCGCCGCGAGCATGCGCACCGGGCGCAGCCGCAGCATCGCGATGCTCCTGCACGATATCGCCGATCCGGTCTATCCGCCGATCGTGAAGGGCGTCGAGAGCGTCGCGCGGGAGGCGGGTTACGTGCTGATCAGCGGCAACACCGCCTACGACGCGCACAAGGAGGCGAGCCTTCTGGACAATTTTCTCGCCCGGCGCGTCGATGGCGTGATCCTCGCCACGACCCGGCTCGAGGACCCGCTGGTCGATACCGTCCTAGCGCGCGGGGTGCCGCTGGTTTCGGTGTTCCGCCGCCCCGCGAACGCGCAGGTGACATCCATCGTGAACGATTGCGACACGGGCATGCGCGCGATCGTCGAGCATCTGCAGCAACGCGGCCATCGAAACCTCGCGCTGCTGTCCGCGCCCACGGACATATCGTCCGGCCGCGAGCGTCGGGACGGCTTCCTCGCCGCGCTCTGGCCGGAGACGAGGCACCGGATCGAGTATCTCGGCCCGCTGACCGCCGAGGAGGGCTTCGCTGCCGCTGGTCGTGTCCTTGCCGATCGCTCGGACCGCCCCGATGCGATCGTGTGCGTCAACGATCTCGCGGCGCTCGGCGCCTACCGCGCATTGCGGGATGCGGGGCTGCGGTGTCCGCAGGACATCTCTGTGACAGGGTTCAATGACCTGCCCTTCACCGACATGCTCGACCCGCCCCTCACCACCGTGCGGGTGCGCCTCTACGAGATGGGCATCGCGGCGGGCCGCGCCCTGCTCGGCTTCCTGAACGAGCCGCCCGTCGCACCGTCGAGCCGCCGCCTGCCGTGCGAAGTCAGATTGCGCGGCTCGGTCATCGATCGCCGCTGATCGGTGAAAGGCTGCGTTCAGGCGCCGGCCCGGGCCGTCTCAGGCCCCGGTCCGCGCTTGAGTGGCTCGAGCGCCGCGATGTGCTCGGGTGAGAGACCGCAACAGCCGCCGAGCACCTGCGCGCCCCGCGCCACCCAGCCTTCGGCGAAGTCGCGAAGATCGGCCGGGGCGATCACGTCCTCGAACTGCCAGTGCGGCGACTTGAAATACCCCGAGTCCGGGTAAGCCAGCAGGGGCCCGTCGAACCGCGCGCGCAGAATGTCGAGCGCGTCGGCGACCACATCCGAGGGCGTATGCATGATCCCGGCCGCATCGATCTTCCAGTCATCGAGGATCGAGATGAGGTCGGAGAACGGAATGTCCTGCCCCGGATCGAAGCCGAGAACCGCGCCGTCGTCGCCGCGCCGGGCCGAGAACCCGGCCCAGACGGGCAGGCCGCTTTGCGCCGCGGCGCTGAAGACGGGCGCCATCCTGATCGGGTCGTACATCATCTCGAGCAGTATCAGGTCGCAGCCCTCGTCGCGCAGCATCGCGGCCAGTTCGCTGACCGCGCGCGCCATCGCGTCGACCCCGCCGCCGGCGCTGCCGTCGGGCCGTGCCGTGCCTTCGGCGATCGGACCCCTGTGCGACAGCGAGCCGGCGACGAGCACATCGGGGCGACCGCAGCTGTCCCTGGCCTTCTGCGCGGCGCGGATCGAGGCGCGGTTGATCTCCTCGAAGCGGTCACCGAGCCCGTCGAGCTCGAGCAGCACGCGCGAGGTCGCATAGGTGTTCGCGGTGATGATGTCGGCGCCGGCCGCGATATAGTCGCGGTGGATCTCCTCGAGGATCGCGATGTTGTCGAGCGCTGCCGGACCGCACCACGCCTGCGAGGTCATCGTCACGCCGCGCTTCTGAAGCTCCGTTCCGGTGCCGCCGTCGAGCAACCTCACCTCGCCGGCGCGCAGGGTCGTGGAGGCCATTCGTCGATACTCCTTCCATTCATGCCCGGCGCTGCCGGCCGCTGTTCCGACCGCCCGGATATTTTCCGATGCCCGGCGGCGCAAGTCCCGCCGGAGCGCAGCCGCGCCGCAACGCCGCTCGATCACCATGCGCTGCGCACTGCAACGCAGCGACCGCTCCGGGCCCGGCCCCCGCGCTTCGTGCCGCAGGCTCGCGCGGGCCCGGCATGGTGTCCTCACCGATACGCCCTGTGCCGCCATCTTGTCGCGGCGGTTTGCGCTATCTATAAGGCGTGCATGAGTGGGTCGGCTCCGAGCGACTTCATCGCGCGCATCCGCGCCGCCCTGCCGCGCATGCATCCAAGCGAACGGCGCCTCGCCGAGGTGGTGCTGAACTTTCCCGGCGAGCTTGCCAGCTATTCGGCCACCGAACTCGCGCGGCTTGCCAACGTGTCGAACGCGACGGTGACGCGCTTCGTGCGCAAGATCGGCTATGCGTCCTTCGAGGAGGCGCGCCAGGACGCGCGCGCCGGCCAGCGCGCGGGGGCGGCATTGTTTCGCGTCGCGCCGGACTCGCAGCGACCCGACGATGTCGTCGCCGCGCATCTGGCTCAGGCCGGGGCGAACCTCGATCAGACCTTCGCCGCGATCACGCTCGAAGAGATCGATGCGCTGGCCCGGGCCATGCTGGCAGCGCCGCGCGTCTGGGTGGCGGGCATGCGCGCGGCGCAGCCCGTCGCGCGCTACCTCGGCTGGCAGGTGCTGCAGATCCTGCCGAACGTGAACGTGCTCCCGCGCGATGGCGAAACGCTCGCCGAGTCGATCGCGAGCATGGAACCGGGCGATTGCGTCATCATGATCGCGCTGCGCCGCCCGGTGCGCGATCTGCCGGCTGTCATGGAGGCGATCGGCCAGCGGGGCGTGCGGCTGGCACGGATCGGAGACATCGATACCGACGCCGGCTGCGAGTGGGATTTCGCCTGCGCGACCGGCGCGCCGGGGCCGCTGTTCAACCATGTTGCCGCGATGGCGCTGTGTCACATGCTCGCAAGCCGGGTCATCGAGCTGGCCGGGCAGACCGGCCGCGCGCGGCTGATGCGCATCGACACGCTGCATGATTCGCTCGGCGAATTGTGAGTCCGGGCCGCTCAATCGCTGATCACGGGCCCGGCTGCGCAGCCCACTGACCGGGCAGCCACACAAGCAGCGGCATCGCGGCGCGTGAAAATCCGTTTTCGTATTTTTCGGCCAGGAAAATTTCTTAACGTGAGACCGTGGATGGGTTCACGCCTGCCACGCCGTCTTGCAATCGCACGGGAAGGACCGCCCCATGACCCCCACGGAACGCACCGGCCTCGTCCTGGCTCTCGGGCTGCTGGCGCCGCAGGCCGCGCTCGCCCAGACCACCATGCAGATCAACACCTCGCAGAACGAGGGCTCCTTCGCGCATGTCTTCCTGCAGGAATTCCAGGAGCGCGTCGAAGCGGAGCTCGGCGACGAGATCGCGATCGAGATCTTTCTCGGCAACACGCTCGGCGAGGAGGAGGATGTCCTGCAGGGCCTCGGCGTGGGCACGCATCACGCGACGCTGTCGGCCTCGGCCGTCGCCCAGATCAACCCGCGCGCGGCGATCTTCGATCTGCCCTACCTGTTCGAGGACCGCGCGGCAGTGCAGCATTTCGCCGCCAGCGAGGCCGGCGACATGCTCGCGGAGGGCTTCGACGGCACCGGCATGGTGCTCGCCGCGATGTGGGATAACGGGTTTCGCGTCATCACCAATTCCGAGCGGCCGATCGTGACCCCCTCGGATCTCGAGGGGCTGCGCATCCGCACGCCGACCAATCGACAGCGCGTGACGATGTTCAACGAGCTCGGGGCCAATGCCACGCCGATGTCCTTCGGCGAGGTCTATTCCGCGCTCGACCAGGGCGTCATCGACGGGCAGGAGAACCCCGCCCAGGTCGCCGAGAATGACCGCTTCTACGAGGTGCAGGACTACATGTCCCTGTCAAACCACGTCTATCTTCCCACTTTCCTGCTGATCGGCGAGCCGTTCCTCGGCCGCCTCGACGCGGACACCGCCACGCGGCTCATGGAGATCGCGCAGGAGACCGCCGGCTGGACGTTCGACTGGGGCGACGAGACGGATGCGCGGGTCGTCGATGAACTGGCAGACCGGATCGAGATCAACGAGGTCGATTTCGAGGCGTTCCAGGACGGGGCCGCCCCGCTCTACGAGGAGCCCATCTTCGTCGATGCGATCGGCGCCGACATGATCGAGACGACGCTGCGCGTCCTCGACGAGATGTAGGCGCGCGGGCCATGGCGATCCTCGAGATGCTCATCGACCGGCTCGACCGCGCGATGCAGGCCGCGCTCACGGCGCTCGTGATCGGCGTGGCCGCAACCCTGCTGGTGCTGCTCAACTACGCAGTGTTCATGCGGTTCGTGGTCAACGCCTCGGTCGGCTGGGCCGAGGAGCTGCCCGCCAACATGCTTGCCGCCCTGACCTTCATCGGGGCGGCCTATCTGACCCGCACGAACGAGCATCTCGGCTTCGACAGCGTCCTGCGGATGCTCGCGCCGCCGCTGCAGCGGCTCGTCCTGGCGTTCAACCTGACGCTGATGTCCGCCTTTGCCGGGCTGATGGCCTATTACGGGACCTTCATGGCGCTCGGCTACCAGGGACGCATGCTGATCTCGGTCGATCTGCCGATGATCCTGTTTCGCGGCGCGCTGCCCGTCGGGGCCGCGCTGATCGCCGTGATCTGCGCGCTGCGGGTCTTCGGCGTGCTGACGGGGCGGGTGCGCCTCGACGACCTTATGCCCGAAAGCGACGCGTGATGATCATCGCCCCCGGCTACATCGTACTCATCCTGCTGGTCACCCTGCTCGTCGCGGGGATGCCGATCGCCTTCGTGCTCGGCATCACGGCCTGCGTGATGATCCTGATCGATCCGAACGTGCAGGCCGACATCATCGGGATGATCCCCTTCAGCGGCGCCAACAATTACCTCCTCGTGGCGGCGCTGCTGTTCATGATTGCCGGCGAGGTGATGAACCAGGGCCGCATCGCCGAGAAGCTGATCGCCTTCGCCGCCTCGCTCGTGGGCCATATCCGCGGCGGATTGGCGCATGTCAACATCCTGACATCGCTTTTCTTTTCCGAGATATCGGGAACCGCGACCTCGGATGCGGCCGCGATCGGCTCGGTGATGATCCCGCAGATGCGCAAGCGCGGCTATCCGGCGGCCTTCGCTGCCGCGGTCACCGCCACATCGGCCACCATGGCGATCATCGTGCCGCCGAGCCTGAACCTCATCCTGTATGCCTATGTCGCCGACACCTCGATCGCGGCGCTGTTTGCCGCGGGGATCGTGCCGGGATTCCTGGTCTGCTTCCTGCTGATCATGACGGCCTATGTGCTTTCGGTGCGGCGCGGCTACCCGACCGAGGGGCCGTTCGAGCTGCGCCGGATCGGCAGCACGGGCAAGGAGGCCGCGCTGCCTCTGACGCTGCCGGTGCTGATCCTCGTGGGCATCCTCGGCGGCATCTTCACCGCGACCGAGGCCGGTGCGATCGCCGCCTTCTGGGCGATCGTGATGGCGATGCTGCTTTACCGGACGCTCAACGCGCGCACGCTGATCGACGTACTGCTCGTCGCCGGCAAGCGCAGCGCGATGCTGATGTTCATCGTCGCCACCTCGACGCTGCTGGGCTGGTACCTGACCAATCAGCAGATCCCGCAGGACATCGCGCAGGCGATCCTCGGGATCTCGGACAACTACTGGGTGGTGCTGCTCGCGATCAACGTGTTCTTCCTGCTCGCGGGCACCATCGTGCACGGCACGCCGGCGATCCTGATGCTCGTGCCGATCTTTCTGCCGCTGGCCAACCAGCTCGGCATCGACCCGGTGCATTTCGGGCTGATCGTGACGGTGAATCTGGGCATCGGCCAGCAAACGCCCCCGGTGGCTTCGGTGGTTCTGATCACCTGCGCGATCGCACGCATCTCGATCGGCAAGATCGTTCCGTCTATGCTGTGGTTCATCGGTGCGATGCTCGTGGCGCTGACGTTGATCAACGTGTTTCCCGCAATCGCGTTGTGGCTGCCCGGCCTGATCCTGTAGAGGGCCGCATGCGTCTGCTCGTGATCAATCCGAACAGCTCGGCTGCTGTCACGCGCCGCATCGACGCGGCCGCGCAACGCGCGCTCCTGCCGGGCGAGAGCGTCACGACAATCGCCGCGCCCTTCGGACCCGAGCTGATCGTGACCCCGCAGGATGCCCGGCGCGCGGAGGCGGCCGTGATGAGCGCGATGGCCGAGCGCGGCGCGGGGTCGGACGGCATCATCCTCGCCTCCTTCGGCGATACCGGGCTCGTGCGGGTGCGCGCGGGCACATCCGTGCCGGTGGTCGGGATCGCGCGTGCGGCGTTCTCCGTCGCGCAGACGCTGGGCGACCGGTTCGCCATCGTGTCCTTCAGCCCCTCGGTCGCGCCGTCGCTGCACCGCATCGTCGAGTGCTACGGGCTGAGCGGGGCTCTCGCGGCGCTGCACTGCGTCGAGGGCCATGACTGGTCCGATCCGGGCGCGATCCAGGACGAGCTGCGCGGCCCGATCACGGCGCTGTGCGCACAGACCGCCCGCGCGGGTACGGCGCGCAGCATCGTGCTCGGGGGCGGCCCGCTCGCCGGGCTCGCGCCGAGGATCGCGCCGGAGGTCCCGGCACCGCTCATCGACGGCACCGCAGCGGCCGTGGCCATGCTGCGCAGCGTGCTCGCGCGCGGATGAGGCCGGATCACGGCGCGAACCGCGCGGTGACCGCTCCGAGGCCGTCGATCCGCCCCTGAGCAGTGGCGCCGCGCTCGACGAAGGGCAGCCCGTTGAGCGAGCCGGTGATGACCACCTGGCCCGGCTGTAACCCGCCGCAATGATCCCCGAGACGCTCCACGAAGCGGGACACCGTCTCGACGGGGTCGCCGCCGGGGATCTGCGCGGGCCCGTCGAGCAGCACCTCGCCGCCGAAGACGAGCCGCGCGGTCAGTGCGGCAGGGTCGAAATCCGACCAGTCGGTGACCGGCGTGCCGAGCACGAGGCCGCCATTGATCTGGTTGTCGGCGAGCCGCAGCAGCGCGTCCGCCGCATCGAGATCGTCGAGGCGCGACTCCACGATCTCGATCGCGGGCACCAGCGAGAAACACCCCGGCACCGCGGCGCGCAGTTCGGGGCCCTGTGTCACCGGCAACGCGCAACGCAGCAGAAAACCGACCTCCAGTTCGATCCCGATCAGCCGCGTCAGCCCTGCCCCGATCCGCGCGGGCGCGGGATGAATATCCGCCGCGAAGATCGGCGCGAGAATCTGCGGGGTGCCGGGCTTGCGCGCCGTCTTGAAGCCGCCGACCGGCCCGATCGCGCGCACGACCTGCGCCTGCAACCTGTAGGCATCCGCCTCGGTCCCGGGCCTTGGCAGCGAGTCGTCGACGGCGACGGCGATCCCGTCACGCCGCGCGGTGACGAGCTTCCGCGCAAGCTGCGCGCCCTGTTCCGGTGTCATCGCGCCCTCCCTGCGTGGGCAAGCGGGGGCCGGGTTCAGCCGAGCCGGCGCAACGCATCCGCGAGCACGCGCACCGCCGCCTCGAAATCCGCCATGCGCATGTCCTCGTCCGGGTTGTGGCTACCGTTCTGGTTGCGGATGAACAGCATGCCCGATGCGATCCCCTGCCAGGCGAAGGTCGCGCAATCATGTCCGGCGCCGGACGGCATCGCATGCGCGGCGATGCCCTGCGCGCGGGCGGACTCGGCGAAGGCCTGCTGCAGCGCCGGATCGAGCTGCGCCGGCGGCGCATTGGTGTGGGCGCCCGGGTCGATCGCGACACCGCGGCGCGCCGAAATCTCCGCCGCGGCGGCGCGCAGCGCGGCATCCGCGTCTTCCAGGATCGCGTTGTCGAGACTGCGCAGATCCATCGTGAAGCGCACCTCCCCCGGCACCTTCGTGATGCCGTGCATCTGCGGGTCGGTCCAGAACTCGCCGATCGTCGCGACGAAATCGCGTCCGGCGGCATCGTTCTGGTCCCACAGGCGCTCGACGCGCGAGACGAATTCGACCCCCGCGAGCACCGCGTCATGCCGGTATGCGCGACTGACCGCGCCGGCATGGGCATACTGCCCGGTAATCGCGCAGTGGCGATACCGCAGGTTGCCGCGGATCCCGGTGACGATGCCGACCGGGTGATCGGTCTGTTCGAGGGTCGGCCCCTGCTCGATATGGACCTCGATGAAGTTGCGCAGGCCGGCCGGGTCGAGCGGCCGGGCCCCGGCCTTCAGCGCATCCGGATCGCCACCGGCCTCGCGAATATGCTCGGCAAGGCTGCGCCCGGTATCCGAGCGGGTCACCTCATCATAATCGCCGGGGGCGAGCAGGCCGAAGGCCATGCGGCTGCCGCAATAGGGCGTCGGAAACCACACCACCTCCTCGGCCCGGATCGCCATCACCACGATATCCTGCTCGGGGACAAAGCCGGCATCGCGGAGCGCGCGGATCGCCGCGAGACCGGCGATCACCCCGGCCGCGCCGTCGAAATTGCCGCCATGGCGCACCGTGTCCATGTGCGACCCGATCACGATGCGCGGCGCAGCGCGGTCCCGGCCGGGCCAGGTCATGTATTGATTGCCGGCAATATCGTGCGAGATCGCCATCCCCAGATCGCGCGCGGCCTGTGCGGCGAAGTCATGCGCACGCGCCTCGCCTTCCCCGAAGGCAGCGCGGGTAACGCCGGGCGGATCGGCGCTTGCCTCGCGCAGTCGCGCGAAAAGATCCGTCGCGAGGGCCATTTCAGGCGTCATTTGCCGCTCTCCCCGAGCGGGCATGGCCGCGTCATGGCCTCTCTCCTGCAGTCGGTCGCGTTGCCGTTGACGCTAGCGCATGCCCCCGCTCGACGGAAGACCCGGCGCGATAGTCCCGCAGACGGAACATTCGGAGCCGGGCGCGCGCGCTTGCAGCTCCCTGAGCCGCTATGCGCCAGGCCGTGCGAAGGGCCGACCGGCGCGTTGCGACACCGAAGGCCACGCCCGGAGGCGGAACGGACCTCCGCACGAAGACCCCGCCGAAAGGCCGAAAACACGCGTGCCGGACCAGAGCATGCGCGCACATGATCCGCAGCGCCGCTCAGGCGCCGATCGCCCCGCGAAGGATCGGAAAGACCGCCGCCGCCGCCAGTCCGACGACCGCGCCCAGCAGGATCATCCGCCCCCGCTGGCCGGCGGCCGAGGCGACGCCGGCCAGCGCTCCCCGGTCGGCGCGACGATGGCGACCGCCATGCCCGACGTGCCCGCCCATTGCATCCCCGGCCAGACCTTCCGCGTGGCGTGGATGCGGCGACACGGACGCCGAAGCCGTCGCAGCCGGCGTTACCGGCGCATTACCGCGGCGCAGGAGGCCGCGGCACGGGATCGAAAGGGCCAGGGGTGTTGGCGCAAGCCGCCCGGGTTCGGCGTGCCCCGGTGTCGCGACGGGGCCGCTTCAGGGCGTCTCGGTGGGCCGGGGCGCCAGAGGCGGGGAAACCTGCGAGGTGCCGGAGAAAACTGCAACGGCGATCACACCGCAGGACAACCGGGGCCTTCCAGCACGGTCGGGACGAGACTGCCGTTCGGGCCTTGCCTGTCTACCCGTCAGAGCAGCAGCCCCAGCCGGTAAAGGGTCAGGCGTGACTGATCGCACAGCGCTTCGTTCCTGCCGCCTCGATAGTAGCTCAACGCGATGACAGCACCATGGAGCGCCCAGCCGCGCGCCCTGAGCCAGTCGCGATCACCGATATCGAGGTATTCGCGAAACCCGGCGCGCGCGCAGGGATCGATCCAGAACCATGCCGTCGCGTAGTCGGCCGCGGGATCACCCACCGCCGCCAAGCCCCAGTCAATGACCCCGCACAGGGAACCTTCCCGGACGATCAGGTTGTCAGCCTTGAGATCACCGTGCAGCCAGACTGGCGGCTGCGACGGTTTCGCATCGCAGGCCTTGTCCCAGAGATCGCGCGCACGCGGCATGTCCACTTCATCTGCGACGATTTCAAGGGCGGGCCGCGTCACCTCGGTCAGGGCGCTCAGCGCAACACCGCGCCGGTGGTTGTCCGCGCCCGCGGGCGGCGCGCCGGTGGTGTCCTTCAGGTGCAGTGCCTTCAGGAAATCCGCGAGGGCGCGGGCAGCGTCCTGCCAATCGGCCACATGTTCGGGACGGGCGATCCGGCCTTCCATCCAGTCGAAGACACCGAAGTCAAACGCCGGACCGAGCTCGGCACGCCCTCTGAACCTCAGCACCGGCACCTCGAGCGGCAATCCCTGAAATTGCGGCAGCCAGTCGAGCTCTTTCGAAAGAAGGGCCACGGCAGACCGGCGCCGGGGCACCCGGACCGACAGACTGTCACCGAGCCGGAAGATCGCATTGTCCGTCCCTGCTGACGCAACGCGCCGAAGCGGAAGTCCCGCCCATCGAGGCGCCTGGTTGCTGATCAGGTGCGCGACAAATGCTTCGTCAACGGGAATTTCGTCAGGGTTGGAGTTCATGGCTGATGTTCCGGCGGTATTCCGAAACATCACTACGATACCGGGGCCGGGCCCGCAAACCGGCACTGGCGTGGCCCTTGCCGCGCCCCGCCAAGCTTGCCGACGCCGCGACCTGCGCAACGCCGCAAGGGCGGATAAGTTCCCTTTGCCGAGCGGAATCTTTTGCCGCGGGGCCGCGGAACCCGGCCAGTGCGGCGGCGTTGGTCTGGCACGCCTCGCATGAGAGGCGCGTCAAATAGAGGAAGCACGTGATGAAACACATTCTGCTGACCACCGCGATCGTCGGCCTGATGGCCGTGCCCGGGTTTGCCGACTCGCATGACGGCGACAACGGCGACGGCGACGCGATCACCGAGAATGGCGAGATGCCGGGCGCCGAGGCCGAGGTCGAGGCCGGCGCAGCCATCGATGTCGGGGAGCTTTCGGCCGACGATCTGATGGGAGCCGATGTGATGTCGGCCGATGACGAGCGGGTCGGCGATGTCGATGATGTCCTGCTCGACGGGGAGGGTGTCATCGAGTCGATCCTGTTCGATGTCGGTGGCTTTCTCGGCATCGGGGCGCGGACCGTCGCCGTCGGCGCCGCGGATTTCGACATCGTCGAGGTCGATGGCGAGCTGCAGGTGAGGCTGGATCTCACCGAAGAGCAGATCGAGGAGCTGCCCGAACACGAGGAGTGACGCGCCGCGTTACCCTCCTGTCAAGAGCCCGCGATCCGCGGGCTCTTTTCATGTCCCGCAGCGACGCGACGGCGCCGGACCGACGGGCACCGCCGCCCCGTCGCTCAGCCGCACTGCGCCACCATCGCCATGAGCCTGTCGAGCCCGGCGCGCATTCCCGCGATGCGGTCGCGCTCCGAGTCGCTCAGATCGGTTGCCAGCACCGCATCGAATGCCTGCATGACATGCCGCTCACCGTTCCTGACCCGCTCGAGGATGCGCGCATCCACCGGCTCGAAGATCGCGCGCGAGCGAACGGCGGCGCGGTTGAGGCGCGCCGTGATGCTGTCGCCGGGTTCGGGATCGACGCCGCGGGCGGCGAGGATCGCGTCGAGCGCTGCGATATGCGCGGTGTGCAGGCCGAGAAAGCGCTGCGCGATCGGCCGGAACTCCGTCTCGGCCGTGTCGAGCACCGCTTCGAACCCGGCGCGCGTATCGCGGCTGCGCCGGCGCAGTTCCGCGAGCGCAGCGGTGGCGCCGGTCCCGGACGGGCCGCGCTGGCCGAATGGTGGGCGGGGCATGGAGGCTCCTTCGGGGCTGGACTGTCCGCCGCGCAAACGCACGGCGCGGCGTCGATGCGGCGCCGACGCGCTCAGGGCGGCCCGCGCCCCTGCAGCGCGCGCGCGAGCAGCGCGACCACGAATAGCACGAGAAACAGCACGAACAGGATCTGCGCGATCCCGGCCGACGCGGAGGCGATGCCGCTGAAGCCGAAGAAGGCGGCGATCAGCGCGATGATGAAGAAGGTGACGGCCCATGAGAGCATGATGGAGATCCTTGGTCTGCCTGTGTCCTCAGGACCGAACGCGCCGCGCGCGCGGATGTTCCCGAGGATCGTCGCGCCGTGGGATCAGCCCGCCGGATCCTCCCCGGCCCGGCGCGCGCCGCGAAAGCGCAGCGCGACACGGAAGGCCGGGCCGTCCGGCGTCTCGACCGGGCCCTGCTCGGCCTCGGTGTCGAGCTGGGCGCTGAAGGCGCGGATGAGGTGATGGCCGAGGCGTCCGTCGCCGTCCGCATCGGGCTGCGCAGCGGTCACACAGCTGTTGACGATCTCGAGCACGACATCGCCCTCCTGCGCCGTCAGCCGCACATCGATGCGCGCCGCGCCACCTTCGGGGTGCGCGACATATTTGAGCGCATTGATGAGCGCCTCCGTCGCCAGCAGCGACAGCGGCACCACCTGGTCGGGGTCGAGCGTGACCGGATCGAACCGGGTCTCGACCGCGATGTCGCTGTCGGGCAGAACGCTCATCGAGACGAGCTTGCCGACGATCCCCTCGAGCAGCTCGTCGGCGCGCAGCGCCGAGAGGCGATCGGACTGGTAGAGCCGCTCATGGATCGTGGCGAGCGTCATCACCCGCTCGTGAAGCCCGTGCAGCAGCGCGCGCGCCTCGGCGCTCCTGACCTGGCGCATCTGGATGCTGATGATCGAGGCGATGAGCTGCAGGTTGTTCTTGACGCGGTGATGCAGCTCACGCAGCAGCACCGTCTTCTCGCTCACCGACGCCTCGAGCTGCGCCTCGTCATGCGCGAGCACCTCGGCAACCTCGCGGAAGGTGGCGCTCAGCTCGCGGATCTCGTCGGGCGCGCGCTCGAAGATCTCGGGCGGATCGCGATGCGCGCCATGGGCAAAACGCCGCATCTGCGCGCCGAGCCGGCGCACATGCCGGATCACGAGCCGGTGCGCGGCGAGGTAGGCCACGCCGAGGCTGACAAGCCAGACCAGCACCGCGAAGCCGAGCGTGCTCGATGCCGGTGGGCGATCGCGCGACGGCAGATCCTCGTCGGACCAGATGCCGAGCGCGTAGAGCCGCTCCTCGATCAGCGGCACCACCGTGTAGGTGCGCCCGTCGCCGCCGGCGCTGTTCAGGCGCAGCACGCTGCGCGCGCCGTCGGCGAAGGAGCCGAGATCGCGCCCGTCGGGGAGTTCGTCCGTGATGTCCTCGTCACCGGGGGCAGCGCCGATGACATCGCCGCCCGGGGTGAACAGGATGCTGTAGGTCGGTTCCCGTTCCTGTCCGAACTCGCGCACGAAATCCATCGCATAGAGTGGCAGCGCGAAGATCACGAACCCCGCGAGCCCGTCATCCTCCTTCACGGGGCTTGCGATCACCAGCGCGGAGCGGTCGGTGATCTCCCAGTCCGGGTCACGCTCGATCACCGGCTCGTCACGCTCGCGCACGCGCTCGAACAGCGCCGCGTCCGACAGATCCGCGTCAGTCTGTTCGGAGGCGCACAGCATCGCCCCCTCAGGATCGGTGAATCCCGCAAAGATGAACAGCCCTGCAGTCTCGACGAAATCCGCCAGCGCCTCGTCGCATTGCCCGGGATCATCGCGCTTGTCGAGCGCCACGGACCCCAGCGCATCGGCGGAGCCGAAGGCGCTCTGGATCAGCGCGAGTTCGCCGGAGACCGACTCGAATGTCAGCCCCAGCAGCGCCGTCTCGGCGCTGCGCTTAGCCTCGCTTTCGGCGCGGTTGTTCTGGATCACCGCGATCGCCCCGAGCGGTACCAGCGCCAGCGTCAGCATGATCAGCAGCCGAAAGCCGAGCCCGCCCGACATCTCCCGCAGCCGCGCCGCCAGCCGCTTCAGCACCGCTTCACCGCGAGACCGCGGGCCCGGCTGCCCCGGTCGCGACCGGATCGCTGATCGCGGGGTGCTCGCCCGGGTCGAGCCGCAACAGCTCGGCAAGCTTCGCGCGCCCCCGGTTGGCCCGGCTCTTGATGGTGCCTATCGCGCAGCCGCAGGTTTGCGCCGCCTCCTCGTAGGAGAACCCCGACGCACCGATCAGGATCAGCACCTCGCGCTGATCGTCGGGAAGCTGCGCGAAGGCGGCGGCGAAATCGCGCAGCGCGAGGCGGCCGTCGTGATCGGGCGCCTGCGACAGCCGGGCGGCGTGCGCGCCGTCGGCATCTTCGGCCTCGCGCCGCCCCTTGCGCAACATTGAATAGTAGCTGTTGCGCAGGATCGTGAACAGCCAGGCGCGCATGCTGGTGCCCGGGGTGAAGCTGTCGAGCCTGCTCCAAGCCTTGAGCACCGTCTCCTGGACCAGATCGTCCGCGGTAGCCGGGTTGCGCGCGAGGCTGATCGCGAAGGCGCGCAGTTCGGGCACCAGCGCGAGCAGCACATCACGCGGCGCGGGCGCGGGCTCACTCATCGTTCGTGTCCTGTGCCTTCAGCCGCTCCAGAAGCTCGCGCAGATGGTCGGGGAGTTCATCGTCCAGCGAGGCCCGGTAGAGCCGACGCAGGTTATCGTCGATCTGCTTCTCGATCGCCGGCGGCACACCTTCGTGGGGCTCGGGGTCGCCATCGTCTTGCGGATCGCGTCGTGCCATGGTGAAGCCTTCTGCCGTGACGCCGGTTTGCGCATGCGCCCCGGAACAAAACGCCGGCGCTTGCGTTCGGTTCCATTCAATGGCAAAAAAGGGGCGACATGCAATGACGGGGCCGGACAATTCCTCTCGGGGCGCGCTCCCGGGCAACGCAGGCGACAGGGGCGCCATGGTCGCCGACGAGCTGCCCTATCTTCGCCGCCATGCGCGCGCGCTAACCGGAAGCCGGGCCGCCGGCGACCACGCCGCCGCGGCGACTCTCGAGGCGATCCTGCAGGACGGCGATCTGCTGGATCCGGCGCTGCGCCCAAGGGTCGCGCTGCTTCGGGTCTTTCATCAGATCCGCGCGGCCAGCGCAACGACGGCCGGCGCGCCAGAGCCCGACACGCTCGAGGCCCGCGCCGAGCGCCATCTCGCCCGGCTTACGCCGAGAAGCCGCGAGGCGCTCCTGCTGAGCGCCATCGAGGCGCTGCGCTTCGACGAGATCGCACAGGTGATGGCGATCAGCCGGGCCGAGGCCGAGCGGCTCGTCGCGACCGCCAAGCGCGAGATGAGCAACACCGTGACGGGCCGGCTGCTCGTGATCGAGGACGAGACCCTGATCGCGATGGATATCGAGGGTATCGTCACGCAGATGGGCCATGGTGTGACCGGCATCGCGCGCACCCGCGATCAGGCCGTCGCCCTTGCCGCGCGCGAACGCCCCGACCTGATCCTCGCCGATATCCAGCTCGCCGACGGGTCGTCCGGCATCGACGCGGTCAACGACATCCGCGCCGGGGACGAAGACCCCCCGGTGATCTTCGTGACCGCCTATCCCGAGCGGCTCCTGACCGGGACGCGGCCGGAACCCGCCTTCCTGATCACCAAGCCCTATTCCGACGCGCAGCTGCAATCGGCGGTCAGCCAGGCGATGTTCTTCTCCTCGACCGCGACCCTGACCGGCTGAACCGCGCGGCGGAACAAGCCGCCCTGCGCCGGGTTGGTGGTCGGGCTGCTGCGGATGCGCGGCGCCCCGGGATTCACCGCCCGCGATGGCGCTGCACCGTCTTCCTGATCTCGCGCGCTTTCTCGACGCCGGCGATGGGGTCACCGACCCATCGGCCCGAACACCTCGCGCCGGCGCTCGTGCTCAGGATCGGAAAGTTCGCGGATCTCGATGCGGCGCTCCTCGGCGGCCTCACCCCCCCTCGGGCGCGTCCCGGTCATCCCACGCCCTGCCTCGAAGTGCTGGATCAGAACCTCCGCATGGCCGAAGGAGTCCAACCGGCGCCATGCGAGCACGGTGCCGTCGATCACGGCGCCCGGCAAGTCCTGACCGAACCGGCCGGGAACATGAAGGCGCCGGAACAGCATAACCGTGAGCCGCACCAGACGAACGAACCTCCCGGAAAGGGCGAGACGATGAAACGCCAATGATCCGGGTGACATTGGCGCACGCATATCTTGCGATTGTCGCGCCACCATGGCCGGGTAACGATGCGCAGCATAGCTGTACAAGGCCCCAGCGCCCCGTTGCGTACGCCGGTCGGCCGGGGATTCCCTGAGCGTCACATGCTCGTGACGAATGTCCCAGTGTTGCCGCTGGTGACGTAGAGTTGCCCGTCGCTATGCGAAAAGAGAGCATGGACCTGACCGCGCCGCCGGGCCTGCGCACCGCCGCGTTCAGCCAGTGCGCGCCGGATCTGGGGGCCCAGCTCGAGGACTTCGTCGCGCGAAAAGCCTGTGCGGGTCATCGCGCTTGCGAGCGCGTGGGCGCTGACCTCGCCGGGATCGCCGACAGAGAGCGGCGCGACATCGTCGGTGGCGCGCCGCAGGCTCGTATCGCCCGCGCAAGCCGCGACAAGCAGGCTCAAAACAACCGCGCGACCGATGGACTTCATGCGATAGCGCGCCGCACCGCCAGATTCGTCGCGGCCCCTCATTGCGCGTCTCCGCTTTCCGGCGGGAGCGCTGCCTCAAGCTCGGCCCGGAACTGGTCATCGCTGATGTCGCGGATCTTCGGTGCGGGCTGGGCGCCCGTTCGGAACCGCTGACCATCCTCATCGACGATATTGGCTGTCACGAAGATTGCGACCTGCCGCGCACGATGGTCGAGGTTCTCAGAACCGAACAGCCGCCCGAGGAGCGGAACGGACCTGATTCCAGGCACACCGCTGCTGCTCGATTGCGCGCGCGTGTCGACCAGCCCTGCAACGGCGGCCGTTCCGCCATCCTGGATCCGGACGGTGCTCTGGGCGCTCCGCCGGCTGACAACGGGCAGGTTTCCCTCCCCACGCCCGACAACATCCGAGACCTCCAGATCCATGTTGAGCGTCAGTTCACCGCTGCCGCCGATCTGCGGCGTGATCGAGAGAATGGTGCCGGTTTCGATCTCTTCGAGCTGCGCGCGTGCGAAAGCGGCGTCGTCACTGCCGATCTCGAAGAATTCCTCGGTCGTGACACGGATCGCGGAACTGCTGCCATCCTGTGCGAGAACCTGCGGGCTAGAAATGACGGTCGCCTCCTCGTTCGCGGAAAGGAAGTTGAGCGTGAGCGACAGGGCGTTGGTAAACTGGCGATCCGGAGTATAGCCGATCCGCACTTCCCACGGGAAATCCGCATCGGGCGCGTCGCCGAAGACGGTGCCGCTCTGGATCTGCGGCCACTGAAAGTCGGTCCCGAAATCGAGGAGATTGCCCTGCTCGAGCGCCACGACCCGCGCGTCCAGCATGACATG
Organism: Paracoccaceae bacterium; assembly: GCA_007131685.1. Classification (GTDB taxonomy): domain Bacteria; phylum Pseudomonadota; class Alphaproteobacteria; order Rhodobacterales; family Rhodobacteraceae; genus Alkalilacustris. Next base: position 20,959 of record SLQD01000054.1, read on the forward strand.
CGGTTTCGGGCTGTCGATCGTGTTGATGCTGTGCCGGATATCGCCGACAAGCTGGCTCGGAGCGCTGATCGACAGGGTGTTCGATTCCTCGTCCGCGCGCACATAGGTGACCGCGGCCTCCGGCAGCAGGTTCATGGCAGACTCCGCACGCGCGTGCTGAAGCTTCACGAGATGAACCGGATAGATGTCGGGAAGTTCCGCCCGGGACGGGCCACGCTCGACGTCAAGCGACCGCAGCAACCCGATAACCTCTCGACGGTTCTCGTCGCGCGCCGTTATCGCGACGGTATTGCGATCCGGGTCGACGCGGACGTAGCGTTGAAGGTTGTCCGGCAGCAGATCGCGCGCGCGCTCCGCGCGGATGAATTCAAGTGCATAGAGCTCGGTTCGACGATCCTCGTCACGGTCCAGCGCTGTCAGATCCGAGACGATCCGTTCCAGGATTTCGGGTGGCGCGGTCACTGCCACCCGCTCCGCCTCATCGTCGACCTGCACATATCGCTGCAGCGGTTGCGCAAGAAGGCTGCGCGCCGCGGAGGGTTGCAGGGTCTCGAGTTCGACCCGCCGCGTCCGTGCGACATCCGTGAAGAAGTCTGCACCCGCATCGGGATTGAACACGAAAAAGTAATCGGGCTCGCGAGCGACCTGATAGCCCGTGCCCGCAAGCACAAGCTCGAGTGCCGTATCGATGTCAACATCATCGAGCGTGACCGACACGATGCCCTGGACACTCGGATCGGCAATGATATTGACGTCGGCCTGTGCCGCAATGTCTTCGAGCGCCTGCCGCAAGTCGGTTTGCAGGAACACATTGTCGATGTTGTCCTGCGCACTGGCAGGCAGCGGCTGGCTCACTCCGAAAAGCGCTGCGACCGCACAACCAAGGGCGGCTGATCTTACCACTTTCATCACTGCCCACTCGTTATAGTTGATTGATCGACGATGAACACTTCAGTGCGCCTTGTGTCAAGTAATCTCAAGGGTCGGTGCCGACGACAATGCTCAACGCTCCGGAATATCTTCCGGGTGTTGCATTCGGGTCGAGCCGAACCGGAGCGATCTCGATGACACCTCGCACGCGCCCGGCCCCGATCTCGGCATGCAGCCCGCCGTCCTCGCCCGTTTGGGAGTTGCAATTGGGCCCAAGGTCCCGGTGTCGGGCGGCGGCGCGAATGACGGTTCGGTAAGCGATCCAATTCGACCTGTCGGATTGCGTCGCTCCGTCCGCGTGCGCCACTCCGAACGCACCGAGGTCATCGAGGACGATCACGGAGGCAGGCGTCAGGGTCAGTCGCGTCGGCACGTTGGTCCGCACCACGAACGGGATCTCTGCGCCAGGGCCCCGATAGATCGTCGTCTCAGCCTCGATTTCGGAGACCTGGAGGTCGAAAGCGGTCCCTTCCGGGAACTCGATCTCAACGATCGCGCCGACGGCAATTCCGATCTCGACAGAAACTCCATTGCCCGTGTCATCGCCAAAGGCAGCGCTGGTTCCGGTCGAAGCAAGCATGGCGGCCAGCAAACCGCCGACTGTGGCGCGACGCCAGCCTGACGCGCACCTGCCGTTCGCGCGAGCCACTCGCGAAGCGGATCGGCTGGCGCGGGCACAATGAGGGCAAACCCGGAGGAATCGCTTGAACTCGACCACCCGAACCCCTCCGGCGATGATCATGGGGCCCTTGCGGACCCGGCTCACACTGAACTCAGGACCCGGCCACCAGCGAAATTGCGATCCCAGAGGTCTGCGACGAAGTCAGCCGCCCCCCTGTTGAATGCTCAACGTGCGAACCCGGTCCTCGTCGTTGTCATCTTCATCATGCTCGATGCGCACACTGAGTTGCCGATCGGAGAGGCGGTCCCCGTCATGATCAGCGATCACGCGAAGCTGATAGTCGCCCGCTTCGACAGACGAGAGATCCAGCTCAACCGCGAAATCGCGAAGCCCCAGCGGCAAGAGCGGACCACCATCGCTCTGCACGCGCCACGTCTCGACGCGATTGCCGCTGCCATCGATCAGTTCCGCCGTCAGGTTGGGGGAGAGCTCATGATTGCCGGCGTTCACGAAGCGGCCCTGAAGAACGTAGGCGGAGGGCTCGTCCGCCTCCGAAACCCCCATTCGGTCCACGATCCCGGCGCTCTCGAGATCCTCATCGAGGTGCCGGAGTTGCAGCATCGAACGTGTTTCGCCGGCACTCTGACCGTCCTCGTAGCGTCCCGAGACAACTAGATCTGCGTAGTAATTCGCGTGCTCGAGCTCCTCGCGCGGCAGTCGGCTCGTCACGCGCACATTGCGCGCCTGACCGGGCGCCAGCGTCAGGCTGTCGGGGCGCATCTCCGTCCAGCCAGCGGCCGAAAGGGTCTCGCCGACGATATCTCCCATCGCGACGCCCTCGAGACCCTCCGGGGTGCGAACCGCGAGCGCGACCTCGAGCGGGCGATCGCTCGGGTTGCCGAGCTCGACGGTGGCGCTGCGCGTCGCCCCCGCGACCGCTTCCATCTCGACGCGCGGCGGCTCGATCGTCACCTCGGTGTCGAACGCGACCGTGTCGGCCGCCGGGTCGCCCTCGAACTCGATCTCGCGCTCGAAACGCGGCAAGCGACGGCCATCAACGGAGAGATTGCCGAGCAGCCGGTATTCGCCCGACGGCAGGCGGCGACCGAGATTGACGGGCAGTTCGAGGGTCAGGCCGGGCATGATGTTGCGATCGGGCAGTTGCGCGCGCGTCACGGTGCGCCAGTTCGCGCCCGACCTGCGCTCCACCACGACCTCGCCGGACAGGCCCGAGTAGGTGCGCCCGGAATTGACGACCTCCATGAAGGCGCGGGTGGTCGGCTCGCCGACCTGCTCACCATCCTCGTCGCGCGCGTCGTCGAACGCCATCGACAGATCGCCGATCGAGACGTCCTGGCGCGCGGGGCGGCCCTCGATCTGCAGGGTGATGGGGACGAGAAAGCCGAAGCTGATGGAGAAGAAACCGCGCGGCTCGTCATCGACCTCGACCTCGGGGACCGGCGGCTGGGCCGTGCGCAGGCGGATCGCGGAGGTGTAGGCGCCGCGCGCATCGGCCGGCACGCGCAAAAGCACGGGGATTTCCTCGGTGGTCTCCGGCGCCACCTCGACGGTGTCGCCGGGCAGTTCGATCCAGTCGCGGCTCGAGGCGGCGAGGGCGTCCTCGTCGAGCTCGGCGCGCGCCTCCTCGCCGATCATGCGCAGGCTGCCGTCGCGGTTCTGCGTCAGGTCGAGCGTTTCGAGCGACATCGTCTCGCTCTCGGTGGGGTGGTTGTTGCGCACGCGCAGGATCACGCGCGCCGTGCGGTTGGCGGGCACGTCGGCCTGCACCTGCATCGGGCGCACGGTGAGATTCTGCTGCGCGGCGGCGGCCTGCGGAATCGCGAAGGCCAGCGCCGCGAGCGCCGCAATCATCCAGTGCTTGGTCGTCATGGTCACTCCACGGTCACAGTGCGAGTCGGCGCGCTTTGCCCGACGGTGCATCGATTTCATGCATGGCGGGTTAACGTCACCGCATGATCGTCACGGTGACGGGCAGGCGATAGACGCCGGGGGCGGCGAAGCGGTTGCCCGACCCGCGCCCCGGCGTGAGATCCCAGCGCGTGGCAAGCCCTATATGGATGGCATGAACCCCCTCGCAAAAGCCGCGCCCGCCGCCCGACAGCGTGAGCGGCCGGTGATCCGGCGCCCCCTCCATCCGGTCGAGATCGCCGAACACCGCCGCCGAGTCCCCGCTGCGCGCGAAGGGCAGCACGCCGAGCGGCGGTCCCGTCTCGCCCTGGGCGCGCCCGAAGATGCCGCGCTGGCCCGCGATGCCCCCCATCGTCGGGAAATCGATCTCGACCCCGGAGACACAGCCGTAGGTGTCGAGGGCGAGCTCGGCCATGCCGGTCGTCGGGCCGTCCACGCTGCCCAGCACGGCGCGCTCGCCGTCGCCCACGGTGAGCACGGCGTCATCCTCGACCACGCCGAGCGCGGCGTAATCCTCGAGCGCGGTCTCGATCTCGACGATCTCGCGCTCCTCGTCGGTGAGTTCGGCGTAGTCACGCGCCATGCCGCTCGCATCGACGGCCCCGGCGGGCGCCGCCACGAGGGCACCAAGCGCGATACCGGCGCTGATCAGTCGCGTCATCATTGCAGTTCGTCCGTGTTCATGGCGCACCCGGCGCCGCCGCGGTGTCACGACGATCCGCTGATCGTCGCGGTGACCGGCAGGACATAGACCCCGGGCGCGGCGAATTCGGGCTCGCCCTCGCGCGTGAGGTCCCAGCGAGTCACCGCGCCAACGAAAAAGTCGCGCTCGCCGTTACAGTTGGTCGCCGCCGAGAGCGAGAACGCCAGCGGCGCCGGGTCGGCGCTTCCGGCAACATCCGTCGGGTCGCCGAAGGATTGCAGCGTTCCACCCGAGCGCACGAAGGGCAGCGTGCCCAGCGTCGTGCCATCGCGCTTCGCCGCGCCATAATGGCGGCCGTCACCGCCGCGGATGTCCGTGACGGTGTCGAACTCGAAATCAACGCTCGCGGGGCAGAAATTGGAGCGAAGGAGGAACTGCGCCATCTCCTCAGGCACGTCGAAGGGGGTCGTGCCAAGCTGCGCGCGCTCGGGGTCGGTGACGACGAGCAGCTCGGGGTTCTCGATCAGTTCGAACACCGCGATCTCTTCCACTTCGATATCAACGGTGACCGTCGCATGCGGCGCAATGTTCGGCTCTGCGAGCAATGGCCCGGCGCATGCCGCGGCAAGCAACGCCGCGGTCATGGTGTTTGAACCGTTTGACATTATTGAAACCTCGGGGCGGTCAACTGCAAATCACTCTGAAAAACTAAGCGCCGGCGCGAAAACCGTTAGTGTCCGACGGCGGGCAAGCGGCTTCCCGCCGTCGGATGGATCTTGCCGGAGTCGTCAGGCGTCCGGAACGATCGTTGCCGTCAGCGTGATGTCGTAGACATCGGGTTCCGCGAACATCGGGCCGTCGTTGGTCGTCCGGGTCCAGTTGGTGGACACGCCGAGACCGAAGTAGTGGACCCCGTTGCCGAACCCGTTGGTGTCGTTGTCACGGTGGGGACCGGTCACTTGGATCGGATTGCCGTCGGCGGGATTGCCGAAGATACCGCCGCCGCCGCCGATGATCGAGCCGTTCGGCGCGCTGAGGGTGCCGGCCTGCGGCCACACGCCGAGGATCTCGCCGTTGTTGCGGCCGATCGCACGACCGAACTGCGTCGAGCCATCGAAATTGCGGATACGGCCGTCCGCCGTCGTGCCGCCCCGGACTTTCGGGAAATCGACCTCGAGCGCGTCGATGTCGAAGTTCGTGGACAGCTTGAGCACCGCCAGATCCTCGGCGTCGAACGATCCGCCCGTGGAGCCACGACCCATGAAGGGGTCACTTTCGTCGTCGAGGAACATGCGCGCGCTGGCGCTCTCGACCTCAAGCACCGCGATCTGCTCGACTTCGACCTCGATGTCCACGGTGGAGCCCTGGCCGTAGAGGTTTTCTGCCATCGCCGGCGCGGCGAGGCCCAGGGCTGCGAGCGCCGCGGCGCTGACGGAGAGTTTGGTGATCATGAGGGTAGCTCCCTATGTTGCAATCAATTTGCTCACGCCCGAGGAAATACCCGGCATCACGCGGGGCGCGTTCTCCGCACGGATCGAAATCTTCGCCGCCGGATCGTCGCCCTGTCATGCCCACCTCCGCGGACAGATCGAATGTTTCGCAACTTCGTCTAAAATTCAACAGATCAACTGGCGCGGCGCGGTGGATTCTTACCATCTGGTTAATACGGCCAGCGAAGTATCTGATTTCCGGTTTTCTTTGTCGCGCGCAAACAACACCGCGGCGCACAAGCCCCTGCGTGCACAACAAGGGGTTGCTCAACCCTGATTTGTATCATGCAACGTGGGGTTGTTTTTTTCGGAAAAGGGCGCAGCAGGCGCGCCCGTTTCCTTTTCAAGGCGGCTCGGGATCACCCGAGGCCCCGCGCCCGTCAGGGGGCCAAGGCGCAATCGCGCAAGGCTATTGCGGGTAGAGCAGGCAGGCGACCTCGTGGCCCTCGGCCACGCGGCGGCGGCGCGGCGGCGCGGTGGCGGCGAAGTCGATCACGATGTCGCGCCCCGCCTCGCGGATCGTCGCCGCCTCGGCCAGCGTGGCGTGACGCGCGCGCATGATCTCGCCGATCAGGGACGTTGCCGCGGCCGCGCCCTGCGGAGCCCTCACCCGCAGCGCCAGCCCCTCGCGGGTGGCCTGCCCCACCGCCTCGCGCGGCTTCTGCGCCAGATCCCAGTCCGCGATCGCGGCGAGCACGTCGCGCCCCTCCCAGCCGCAATGCACCGTCGCCAGAGGGCAACGCGTGTGAAAGTTGCAGCCATTGGGCGGGTCGATCGGCGAGGGGATCTCGCCCGCCGACTCGAGCGGCGGCTTGACGACGGCGGGGTCGGGCTCGGGCGAGGCGTCGAGCAGGAGCTGCGTGTAGGGATGCTTGCGCTCGGCGATCACCGTTTCGGTCGGGCCGATCTCGACGATCTCGCCGAGATACATGATTGCGGTGCGATCGGCGACATAGCGGATCGTGGGCAGGTCGTGGCTGACATAGATGAAGGAAATGCCCTGCGTGTCGCGGTAGCGGCGCATCAGGTTGAGCACCCCGGCGCGGATCGACACGTCGAGCATCGAGACCGGCTCGTCGGCGACGATGAAGCGCGGCTCGAGCACGATGGCGCGCGCGATCGCCACGCGCTGGCGCTGCCCGCCCGACAGCTCGTGCGGAAAACGCTCGAGGTAAGTCTCGGCGGGCTTGAGGCCCGCGCTTTCGAGCACCCTGATCACCCGCGCGCGCAGATCGGCGCCCCTGGCGACGCCGTGGATGCGCAGCGGCTCGCCCACGATGGCCTCGATGGTAAAGCGCGGGTTCAGCGTCTGGTACGGGTCCTGGAACACCATCTGCGCGCGCCGGCGGAACGCCTTGAGCGCCGCGCCGCGCAGAGCCGCAACGTCGTCGCCCTCCGAGACCACGGCGCCGCCGGTGATGTCCTGCAGCTTGACGAGCATCTCGCCCGTCGTCGTCTTGCCCGAGCCCGACTCGCCGGCAAGGCCCAGGATCTCCCCCTCGCCGAGGGTCAGGTCGATCCCGTCGACGGCGCGCACGACCTCGCCCTTGCGCCCGAAGAAGCCGCCGCCCTGGTCGAAATGCTTGACCAGCCCGTCAATGGTCAGCACCTCGCCCGCGCGCGTCGCTCCGCGCGCCGGCGCCGCGTCCACGAGCTCCTCGCCGAGCCGCTTGCCGACCTCGACCCATGTCGCGTTCTTCGCGGCGATGTCGCGAAATTGCTCGACCCTGTCGGGATAGTGACACGCCGCGAAGCGCCCCGCCCCCACCGAAGCGAGCGCCGGATCCTCGGCGCGGCAGCGATCCGTGGCGAATGGGCAGCGTTCGGCAAAGCGGCAGCCTTTGGGCGGGTCGAGCAGGTCGGGCGGCGTGCCGGGGATGGAGATCAGATCGCGCTGCGCGCCCTCGAGCGTGGGAAAGGCGTTCGTCAGCCCCATCGTGTAGGGGTGAAAGGGCGCGCCGAAGACCTCGCGCACCGGCCCGGTCTCCATGATCTTGCCGCCATACATCACCGCGACGCGGTCGCAGGTCTGTACCACCACGGAGATGTCGTGGGTGATGAACAGCAGGCTCATCCCGTGCTCGCGGCGCAGCCGGCCGAGCCGGGCGAGGATCTGCGCCTGGGTGACCACGTCGAGCGCGGTGGTGGGCTCGTCGGCGATCACCAGCCGCGGCTCGAGCGCCATGGCCATCGCGATAACCGCGCGCTGCTTCATGCCGCCCGACATCTCGTGCGGATAGGCGCGCAGCCGCGCCGGCTCGATGCCGACCGCACGAAACAGCTCCGCCGCCCGCGCCATGCCCTCCTTGCGGTCGATGCGGATATGCGCCTGCATCGCCTCGAGGATCTGGTCGCCGACGCGGTAGACCGGGTCGAGCGCGTTCATCGCCGCCTGGCTGATCCAGGCGATGTCGTTCCAGCGCACGCGGCGCATCGCCTCGCCGGTGAGCGGGACGAGGTCGGTGCCGGCGAAATCGATCCGCCCGCGCGGGATCTCGCCATTGGGCGGCAACAGCTTGAGCATCGCCTTGGCGGCGGTGGTCTTGCCGCAGCCCGACTCGCCCACGAGCCCCAGCGCCTCGCCCGGCGCGATGGCGAAATCGATCCCGTCCACGGCGCGGACCGGCCCCGCACCGGTGCGGTAATGGATCGCGAGATCCTCGACGCTCAGCAACTTGTCATTCATTGACGGGCCCGCAATCTGGGGTTGGCGATCACTTCGAGCGAGCGCGAGATGAAGAACACCGACATCACGGTGAGCATGATGAACGCCCCCGGCGGCAGGTTCCACCACCACGCCGTGCGCCACGCCCCCGACAGCCGCGCATCGTGCAGGATGCCGCCCCAGCT
>SLQD01000116.1 GCA_007131685.1 Paracoccaceae bacterium
CGTGATGATCAAGGGCTCGCCCACCGATCCGAACGCCGATTTCCTGCGCGAGGGCCAGCAGGAGGTGCTGCAGGACGCGCTCGATGCGGGCGATATCGAGATCGTCGGCGAGGCCTATACCGATGGCTGGCTGCCCGCCAACGCGCAGCGCAACATGGAGCAGATCCTCACCGCCGAGGACAACATGGTCGATGCGGTGGTGGCGTCCAATGACGGCACCGCGGGCGGCGTCGTCGCGGCGCTCACCGCGCAGGGGATGGAGGGCATCCCCGTCTCCGGGCAGGACGGCGACCACGCCGCGCTAAACCGCATCGCGCTCGGCACCCAGACGGTGAGCGTGTGGAAGGATGCGCGCGATCTCGGCGCGGCGGCCGGCGACATCGCCGTGCGGCTGGCGCAGGGCACCGCCATGGACGAGATCGAGGGCACCGAGCGCTGGACCTCGCCGAGCGGCACCGAGATGACGGCGATGTTCCTCGAGCCGGTGCCGATCACGGCCGACAATCTCGACCTCGTCGTCGATGCGGGCTGGATCGAGCGCGACGACCTGTGCCAGGGCGTCTCGGGCGGCCCGGCCCCCTGCGACTGAGCCAAGCACGCCCGCCCCGTCGCGCGGGGCGGGCCCTGACGCGCCGCGAGGATCCGCCCAATGAGCGACACCGCCCGAGCCGCCGAGTCCCGCCGGCGCCGCAGCCTCTTCGAAGCCCTCGAGATCGACACCCGGCTCGTCGGCATGATCGGCGCCTTCGTGGTTCTCTGTCTGGGGTTCGATTTCGTCACTGACGGGCGGTTCCTGACCCCGCGCAACGTCTTCAATCTCACCATCCAGACCGTCTCGGTGGCGATCATGGCGATGGGCATGGTCTTCGTGATCGTCACGCGCCATATCGACCTGTCGGTGGGCTCGCTGCTGGCAACCTGCTCGGCGCTGATGGCGATCACGCAGACGGTCTATATCCCCGAATATCTCGGCCTGCCGATGGGCCATCCGCTCACCGCGCCAATCACGATCGTGGTCGGGCTTGTCGCGGGGACCATGATCGGGGCGATGCATGGCTATCTGATCGGGTATCTCGCCGTGCCGGCCTTCATCGTGACCCTGGGCGGGCTGCTGGTGTGGCGCAACGCGGCCTGGTACATCACCGGCGGGCAGACGATCGGCCCGCTCGACCCCAATTTCATGGCCTTCGGCGGCATCAACGGCACGCTCGGGGAGACGCTGTCCTGGGCCTTCGGGGGTGTCGCGGTGCTCGCGGCGCTGATCGTTCTGTGGCGCGCGCGCGTCGAGAAGCAGCGCTACGAATTCCCGGTCAAGCCGCTCTGGGCCGAGATCGCGCTCGGCGCGCTGATCGCGGCCGTGATCATGGGCTTCGTCGCCACGCTCAACGCCTACCAGATCCCCACGCCGCGGCTCGAACGCATGTGGGCCGAGGCGGGCCGCGAGATGCCCGAGGGCCACACCGCCGGCTACGGCATCCCGATCTCGGTCTTCGTGCTCGTGATCCTCGCGATCATCATGACGATCGTGGCGCGGCGCACGCGGCTGGGGCGCTACATCTTCGCCACCGGCGGCAACCCGGACGCGGCCGAGCTGTCGGGCATCAACACGCGGCTGCTCACGGTCAAGGTCTTCGCCATCATGGGCGCGCTGTGCGCGCTCTCGGCGGTGGTGGCCTCGGCGCGGCTGGCGAACCACTCCAACGATATCGGCACGCTCGACGAGCTGCGCGTGATCGCCGCGGCCGTGATCGGCGGCACCGCGCTGTCGGGCGGGATCGGCACGATCTACGGCGCCATCCTCGGCGCGCTGATCATGCAGTCGCTGCAATCGGGCATGGCGATGGTGGGCGTGGACGCGCCGCTTCAGAACATCGTGGTGGGCAGCGTGCTCGTGCTCGCGGTGCTCATAGACATCATCTATCGCAAGCGCACGGGGGTGACATGACGGACAGGGGCACGCCGCTCGTCGAGATGCGCGACATCGAGCTCGCCTTCGGCGGCATCAAGGCCGTGGACGGCGTCAGCCTCGATCTCTTCCCCGGCGAGGTGGTGGGCGTGCTCGGCCACAACGGGGCGGGCAAATCGACGCTGATCAAGATCCTCTCGGGCGCTTACCGGATGGATGCCGGCGAGATCCGCATCGACGGTGCGCGTGTCGAGATCACCAACCCGCGCGATGCCCGCGCCCACAATATCGAGACGATCTACCAGCAGCTCGCGCTCGCCGACAATCTGGATGCGGCCGCGAACCTGTTTCTGGGCCGCGAGATCGTCAACGCCGTCGGGCTGATGGACGACGCCCAGATGGAATCCGAGACGCGCAAGATCATGGCGCGGCTCAACCCCAATTTCCGCAAGTTCGCGATGCCGGTGAAGTCGCTCTCGGGCGGGCAGCGCCAGTCCGTCGCGATCGCGCGCGCGGTCTATTTCAACGCGCGCATCCTCATCATGGACGAGCCCACCGCCGCGCTCGGCGTGCAGGAGACCAAGATGGTCGCCGAGCTGATCCAGGATCTGAAGGCGCGCGGCATCGGCATCTTCCTGATCAGCCACGACGTGCATGACGTGATGGATCTGTGCGACCGGGTCATGGTGATGAAGAACGGCCAGCATGTCGGCACCGAGCGCGTCGAGGACGTCACCGATGACGACATCCTCAGCATGATCATCCTCGGCAAGAAGCCCGAACGCGCGCCCGAGCCCGAGGGGGCGGCGTGATGTATATCGGGCTCGATCTGGGCACCTCGGCGCTCAAGGGTGTGGTCATCGACGGCGCGCAGCGCGTCGTCGCCGAGGCCACCGCACCGCTGCAGGTCAGCCGCCCGGCGCCGGGCTGGTCCGAACAGTCGCCGGCGGACTGGATCGCGGCGGCCGAGCGCGTGCTCGACGCGCTCGCGGCCAGGACGCCCATGGGCGAGGTCGCCGGGATCGGGCTGTCGGGCCAGATGCACGGCGCCACGCTGATCGACGCCACCGGCGAGGTGCTGCGCCCCTGCATCCTGTGGAACGACACCCGCGCCCATGAGGAGGCCGTCGAGCTCGACAATGATCCGATGTTTCGCCGCATCACCGGCAACATCGTCTTCCCCGGCTTCACCGCGCCCAAGCTCGCCTGGGTGGCGCGCCACGAGCCCGCGATCTTCGAGCGGGTGGCGCGGGTGCTGCTGCCCAAGGATTACCTGCGGCTCTGGCTGACCGGCGAGGCCGTCGCGGAGATGTCGGACGCCGCCGGCACCTCCTGGCTCGATACCGGCGCGCGCGACTGGTCCGACGATCTGCTCGCCGCCACGGGGCTATCACGCGCGCAGATGCCCGCGCTCGTCGAGGGGTCGGCGCCCTCGGGGGAGCTGCGCGACGGGCTCGCGGCGCGCTGGGGGATTCCGCGCGGCGTGATCGTCGCGGGCGGCGGCGGTGACAATGCCGCGACGGGCGTGGGCATGGGCGTGGTGCGCGCGGGCGAGGCCTTCGTGTCGCTGGGCACCTCGGGGGTGCTCTTCGCCGCCACCGACGGCTACCGACCCGACCCGGCCACAGCGGTGCACACCTTCGCGCACGCCCTGCCCGGCACATGGCATCAGATGGGGGTGATCCTCGCGGCGACGGATGCGCTCAACTGGTTCGCGGCGCTCGCCGGGGCCGACGCCGCGACGCTGACCGGCGAGCTCGGCGCGCTCAAGGCGCCGGGGCGGACCCTTTTCCTGCCCTATCTCGGCGGAGAGCGCACGCCGCTCAACGATGCCGCGATCCGCGGCGCCTTCACCGGGCTCGAGCACGCCACCGACCGCGCCGCGGCCACGCGCGCCGTGCTCGAGGGCGTCACCTTCGCGCTGCGCGACTGCCGCGATGCGCTCGCGGCTACGGGCACGCGGCTCGACAGTGTCATCGCCACCGGCGGCGGCGCGCGCTCCGACTACTGGCTCGCCGCGATCGCCACGGCGCTCGACGTGCCGGTCAAGCTGCCCGTGGCGGGCGATTTCGGCGCCGCCTTCGGGGCGGCGCGGCTCGCGCTGATGGCGGAGACGGGCGCGGGCGCCGAGGCCGCCACCCCGCCGCAGATCGCGCGCACCATCGACCCGGACCCACGCCTCACCGCCGTCTTCGATGACGGCCACGCCCGTTTTCGCGCCGCACAATCCGCGATCAAGGAGCTGACATGACCGATTTCTTCGCCGACATCCCCGAGATCCGCTTCGAGGGCCCCGGCAGCACGAACGAGTTCGCGTTTCGCCACTACGACCCCGACGAAACCGTGATGGGCAAGCGCATGGCCGATCACCTGCGCTTTGCCGTGGCCTACTGGCACAACTTCGCCTGGCCCGGCGGCGACCCGTTCGGCGGGCAGACCTTCGAGCGGCCCTGGTTCGGCGACACGATGGATCATGCGAAGATGAAGGCCGATGCGGCCTTCGAGATGTTTCGCCGGCTCGGCGTGCCGTATTTCTGCTTTCACGACGCCGATGTGCGCCCCGAAGGCGCCGATTTCGCCGAGAACACCCGCAACCTCATGGAGATCGTGGAATATTTCGGCGAGAAGATGGAAGCGGGCGGGCCGAAGCTGTTGTGGGGGACGGCCAATCTCTTCTCGCATCGCCGCTACATGGCGGGAGCGGCCACCAACCCGGACCCGGATGTCTTCGCGTTCGCCGCGGCGACGGTAAAGACCTGCATGGACGCGACGCACCGGCTCGGCGGCGAAAATTACGTGCTCTGGGGCGGGCGCGAGGGCTACGAGACGCTGCTCAACACCGATCTCGTGCGCGAGTCCGAGCAGGCGGGGCGATTCCTGTCTATGGTCGTCGATTACAAGCACAAGCTCGGCTTCAAGGGCACGATCCTCGTCGAGCCCAAGCCGCAGGAGCCCACCAAGCATCAATACGATTACGATGTCGGCACGATCTACGGCTTTCTCAAGCGCTTCGGCCTCGAGGACGAGGTGAAGATCAACATCGAATGCGGCCACGCGATCCTCGCCGGGCACAGCTTCGAACACGAGATCGCGCTCGCCGCCGCGCTCGGCATCTTCGGCTCCATCGACATGAACCGGAATGATTATCAATGCGGCTGGGACACTGACCATTTCCCCAACAGCACCCCCGAGGTGGCGCTGGCCTATTACGAGATCCTCAGGGCGGGCGGGTTCGACACTGGCGGGACCAATTTCGACGCCAAGCTGAGGCGCCAGTCGCTCGACCCGGCGGACATGATCCTCGCCCATGTGGGCGCGATGGATGTCTGCGCGCGCGGGCTCAAGGCGGCGGCGGCGATGCTCGAGGATGACGGGCTGGAAGCGGCGCGGCGCGCGCGCTACGCGGGCTGGAACGCGCCCGAGGCGCAGGCGATGCTGGGCAGCGATCTGGCCTCCATCGCCGCGCGGGTGGAGTCCGAGGGGATCAACCCGTCGCCGCGCTCGGCCCGGCAGGAGCGGCTCGAGAATCTCGTCAACCGGTTCGTATAGCTTATCGCAGCCCGGTCTCCTCGAGCATCCCGCGCCGGCGGGCCTCGTAGTAGTAGCCGCGCGCATACCATTTCACGGCCTCGTCGAAGCTTCCATCGGCGAGCATCCAGGCTCCGCGCAGGTAGCGGGTGGCGTAGCGCAGATTGGTGTCGGCATCGAGCAGACCGTCGGGATCGCCGCTGTAGCCCATGGTGCGCGCGGTCTGCGGATGGATCTGCATCAGCCCGCGATACGGGCCGTTGCGCGCGCGGGGGCGGTGATGGCTCTCGCGCAGGATCACCCGCTGGACGAGCTCGACGGGGACATCCTTGGTCTCGGCGTGGTGCTCGATGAGCGCGCGCAGCTCGGGCGTCTCGTTGGCATGGAGCCCCGCAAGATAGTCGGCGCGCGGCGGCGGCTCCGGCTCGCTGCGCGCGCAGGCTGTGATCAAGGACAGCGCGATGAGCGCGGCGATAGCGTGACGATTCATCTTCGTGTCCCTCGTTTTGGCGCAGGATACCCCGGCGCGCCGCGCCCGAAAAGCGCCTTGGCGCCGCGCATGCCGCGCGATCGGCGGCGCGGCGCCTATGCCCGGAGGATGTTGTGCGCCGGGCCGTAGGGAAAGCCGGTGATATTGTCGTTGCCGTCCTCGGTGATGATTAGGATGTCGTGCTCGCGGTAGCCCCCGGCGCCGGGGCGACCCTCGGGGATGGTCAGCATCGGCTCCATCGACACCACCATCCCCGGCTCCAGCACCGTCTCGACATCCTCGCGCAGCTCCAGCCCCGCCTCGCGGCCATAGTAATGCGACAGGATGCCGAAGGAATGGCCGTAGCCGAAGCTGCGATACTGCAGCAGATCGCGCTCGGCGAGGAAGTCGTTGATCCGCGCGGTCACGTCGCAGCAGCGCATCCCGGGGCGCAGAAGCGCGATGCCGAGCTCATGCGCGGCCACATTCGCCTCCCAGATGCGCAGGCTGTCCGCGTCCGGCTCGCCGAGAAACAGCGTGCGCTCGAGCGCGGTGTAGTAGCCCGAGATCATCGGGAAGGTGTTGAGCGACAGGATATCGCCATGCGCGAGCCGCCGCGCCGTGACCGGGTTGTGCGCGCCGTCGGTGTTGATGCCGGACTGAAACCAGACCCACGTGTCGCGGTATTCGGCATCCGGGAAGCGGCGCGCGATCTCGCGGTCCATCGCGTCGCGCCCGGCCATCGCCACCTCGAGCTCGGACACCCCCGGCGCGATCGCGTCGCGGATGGCATCCCCGCCTGTATCGGCCACGGCGGCCCCGGCGCGGATCAGATCCCGCTCGGCCTCGGATTTTCGCATCCGCTGCGCCATCGTGGCCGGGGCGAGATCGACGCGCCGCGCCGGGGCGAGATGGTCGTCGAGCGCACCGGATTGCGCCAGCGTCAGGTGGTCCGCCTCGATCCCGAGTGCCGCCCCGCGTCCCGTCACCGATTCCACCGCGCGCCAGAAATTGCCCTGCGCCCAGTCCGTGTAGGTTATGTTGTCGCCGATGGAGCGCCGCCAGGGCTGCGCGCCGTCGATGCCCGCGCTGATCGTGACCGCGTCTTGCGCCGTCACGACGAGCGCGTAGGGGCGGCCGAAGGCGCAATGGAGAAACCCCGCGTAATAGGCCACGTTCTGCATCGAGGTGAGCACCGCCGCCTCCACGCCCTGCGCCGCCATGGCGGCGCGCAGCCCGGCGAGGCGCGCCTCGTATTCGGCCTCGGCGAAGGGCAGTTTCTTCCCGCCCTGGTGAAAGCGGTAATATGCGGGACGAGCATTCATGATCGGACCTCCGGTCTGGGGGTCCGGCGCGCGGACCCCGAAAGGTCCCGGCGTTCAGGACGACGGCGGCGCGCGGCCGCGGGCCGGGGGCAATCCCCCGCGGCGACGCCATCGCCGCAGGCCCGCCGAAACCCTACAGCCGGCGCCGCGCCGCGGCAAGCGCGGGCGATGGACAGTCTCCCCGGCCGGGACTATGGCTTGGGCATGTCCGTTTCCGCCCAGCCGCGTTTCCTCGACCGCCGCACGCCGCCGCATATCGCCACGCTGATCCTGCTCGCCGGGCTTCCGGCGCTGGCGATCAACGTCTTCCTGCCCTCGCTGCCGGCGATGACGCGCCATTTCGAGACCGATTACGCGGTGATGCAGCTTTCGGTCTCGCTTTATCTGGCGATGAACGCGGCGCTTCAGATCGTGATCGGGCCGATCTCGGACCGGTACGGGCGCCGGCCGGTGGTCCTGTGGTCGATCGCGCTGTTCACGCTCGCCACGCTGGGCACGCTGCTGGCGACGACGGTCGAGGTGTTCCTGCTGTTTCGCGCGCTGCAGGCGGTGATCGTGGCGGCGATGGTGCTGTCGCGCGCGATCGTGCGCGACATGGTCGGCGAGGCGGAGGCGGCCTCGATGATCGGCTATGTGACGATGGGCATGGCGCTGGTGCCGATGGTGGCGCCGCTGATCGGCGGGGTCCTGGACGAGCTGCTGGGCTGGCAGGCGAATTTCCAGCTCATGCTCATCTGCGGCCTCGCCGTGCTCGCGCTGAGTTGGCGCGACCTGGGGGAGACGGCGACGACGCGCCCCGCGAGCTTTCGCGCGCAGTTCGCCGAATATCCCGAGCTGCTCACGGCGCGGCGGTTCTGGGGCTATTGCCTCGCGGCGACCTTCTCGATGGGCACCTTCTTCGCCTTTCTCGGCGGGGCGCCCTTCGTGGGCACGGAGGTCTTCGGGCTCTCGCCGACGATGGTGGGGCTCTATTTCGGCGCACCGGCGGTGGGCTATGCCATCGGCAATTTCCTCTCGGGGCGGTACTCGACGCGCTACGGGGTCAACCAGATGGTGCTGTGGGGCACCCTGATCTGCACCGGCGGCACCGTGGGGCTGATCGCGGCGCATGCCGCGGGGCTCGCGCCGGCGCCGGTGTTCTTCGGCTTTTTCGTCTTCATGGGCGCCGGCAACGGGCTGGTGATGCCCAATGCCACCGCCGGGATGCTCTCGGTGCGCCCGCGGCTGGCGGGGACGGCCTCCGGGGTCGGCGGCTCGATCATGATCGGCAGCGGCGCGGCGCTGTCCTCGCTGACGGCGGCGCTGCTCGGCCCGGCGGCGGGGGCCTGGCCGCTGCTTGTGGTGATGGTGGCGACCTCGGTGCTCTCGGTGATCGCGATCGCCTATGTCATCGTGCGCGCGCGCCGGATCGGGGCCTGAGCCGGCGCGGCGCGCGAATCGCGCTACCCGCGGCGCGCACCCGCTTGACCCCGCCCGCGCCGGCCCTTACCTGCGAGGGGCGCGGATGGCCGGATGGCCGCACCCTTCGGGGTGAGGAAAGTCCGGACTCCATGAAGCAACGGTGCCGGGTAACGCCCGGCCGGGGCAACCCGAGGGAAAGCGCCGCAGAGAACAGACCGCCCGCCGCGCGCGGGCAAGGGTGAAACGGTGGGGTAAGAGCCCACCGCGGGACCGGCAACGGGACCGGCACGGCAAGCCCCACCGGGAGCAATGCCGAATAGGGGCCTCGCGCGGGCATCGCCCGCAGGGACACTTCAGCCCGGAGGCCCGGGTAGGCAGCACGACCCCGTCAGCAATGGCGGGGCCAGATGAATGGCCATCCAGGGCGGCATCCCCGCCCGGACAGAATCCGGCTTACAGGCCATCCGCGCGCCGCTTCGGCGGGTTGACACCGCCTTGCACCCGCGTAAAAGGCGGGCTTGGGATTTCGGGCGGCCCGCCGCCCCCGGCAGGAGCGACACGATGGCGAAACCGACGACGATCAAGATCCGTCTGAACTCGACGGCGGGCACCGGGCATTTCTACGTCACCAAGAAGAACGCCCGCACGATGACCGAGAAGATGACGGCGCGCAAATACGACCCCGTCGCGCGCAAGCATGTCGAGTACAAGGAAGGCAAGATCAAGTAGGGTCCTGCCTTCGCCGTGAATGCGCGCCGCGTCCCGCCCGGGATGCGGCGTTTTTCATGCGCGCGCGAAGATCAGGTAATGCGGCACCCGGCCCTCGCGCAGGGCCTTGGCCTCGTAGCGGGTGCGGTGCCAGTCGGGCCAGGGTGTGTGCCAGTCGGCCGGGTCCGGGGTGCGCAGCGCGAAGCCCGCCGCGGGCACCTCCTCGAGCGCCTGGCGCACGTAATCGGCGATATCGGTGGCCAGCCGCAGCTCGGCGCCCGGGCGCATCACCCGCGCGAGCGGGCCGAGATGCTCGGGTGTGACGAAGCGGCGGCGATGGTGGCGCGCCTTGGGCCAGGGATCCGGGTAGAGCAGGAAGGCGCGGTCGATGCAGCCCTCGGGCAACACGTCGAAGAGATCGCGCACATCGCCCGCATGGACGCGCACATTGCCCGGATCGCCCGCGCGCAGCTTGCCCAATAGCGTGGCGACGCCGTTGATGAAGGGCTCGGCGCCGATGAAGCCGATGCCCGGATTGGCGCGGGCCTGATGGGCGAGATGCTCGCCCCCGCCGAAGCCGATCTCCAGCCAGAGCGGGCGCGCATCCCCGAACAGCGCCGCCGGGTCGGTCGGCGCGCGCGCCGGGTTCCC
>SLQD01000061.1 GCA_007131685.1 Paracoccaceae bacterium
CCTCGGCCTGGAAATACTGCATCCCGCCGACCTTCATCACCGGCAGGAAGACGAGCGCGACGATGATGATGCCGAGCCCGCCGAGCCATTGCAGGATGGAGCGCCACATCAGCGTCCCCGCCGGCATGGCGTCGAGTCCGGTGAAGACGGTGGTGCCGGTGGTCGTCATGCCCGACATCGCCTCGAAATAGGCATCGAGAAAGCCTGCCGCGGGCGCGCCGAGCACGAAGGGCAGCGCCCCGAAGGCCGGGAGCACCGTCCATGTCAGCGTGGTGAGCAGGAACACCTGCTGCAGCGACAGGCCGGTGCCGACGCTGTTGGCGCATGCGAGCGCGAGCGCCCCCCCGGCGAGCCCCGCGATCAGCGCCGTCTCGAGGAAGATGTAGCCATTGTCGTCGCCGGCGAGAAGGTCGAGCGCCATCGGCACCAGCATCGTCGCCCCGAGCGCGGCAACGAGCAGACCGATGACGTATCCGACCGGGCGCAGATCGACCATCGCGCAGCCTTGTCGTGCGCGCGCGAGGCTGTCAAGCGCGCCTCAGCGGGCGTGGATCAGCGACGTGAACAACGTCGGATCCAGGCTCTCGGCGGCGAAGGTGTCGCCCTCGGTGAGCACGCTGACGGCGTCGTGGCTGTGCAGGCTTTCCTGGTGGCTGGCCACGACGCGGAAATCGCCGACACGCGGCTCGGCACGCAGCTCGGCGCAGAAGAGCCGTGCCGCATCCTCCACGAATACCGGGTTGGCGGCATTGAGCTCGGCGAAGGCCTGCTCGTCCTCGCGCTTGACCATCACCTGCGTCTCGGTGGGCACCGCGCGGCGGCACAGCTCCACGATATCCTCGAACCACATGCACTCGGCGCCCGCGCATTCGACGGAAAGGCGCGCCACGGAGCGCTGCGAATGCGGCGTTGCGAGCTGGCCGCGCGCGCTGCGGGCGTGTTCGGATAGCTCGAGCGAGCACGGGCAGGTCGAGGAATAGACGTAGTCGAGATGCATCATGCGCCGGCGCACGCCGCCCTGCTCCACGAGCTCGAGCGCGATGTCATAGTACTGGTAGCCCGACAGCCCGGAGCGCAGGCTCTCGACCCGCATCGGGAAGCGAAAGCGCATCATCAGCCGGGCATCGAAGCTCTCGAGATCGGCCTTGTAATCGTCGAGCGCGGCCTCCATCACCTCGAAGCTGAAGCGCCGCTCGGCATGGCCGTAGAAGCTGCGCATGATGCGCGACATGTTGATGCCCTTCTTCTCGGCATCGAGGCTGACCGTTCCGGTCACCGAGGTCTCGAGGGTGATGTCGCCATTGTCACGGGTGTGAAAGCGGATCGGCAGGCGGAAATCGGAGATGCCGACATGCTGGATCGCGGCGCGCGCGCCCTTGATGAGGCTCGCCGGCCCGTTCTGCAGATCCGGCATCGTCGCCTTGTATCCCTCGTCGGCGCGAAATTCCGCCGGGTATTCCCGATTGAAGCGCGGATAGCCGGCGTCGGGGGCGAGCGCGGCAAGCGCCGGGTCGAGCGCGGCGATCTCGGCGTCATCGGCCTTGCCGGCCCATTGACGCAGCAGCGCGAGCGCGCTTTCTGCCTCCGCGCGGCCGGGCTTGCGGTCGATATCGGGGGTGTGGATATTCATGAGCCTGTCGCTCCCTCGCTCCGTCAGCCGGACATTAGGTAATCGCGCTGCAACGCGTGTCCAATGCTCTTACGGGGGTGCGCGGCGCGCGGATCACATTGCGTCGAGGGCGCCGCGCATATCGGTGATGAGGTCGTCGGTGTCCTCGAGCCCGACACTGAGCCGCACGAGCCCCGGCGTGATGCCGAGGCGCGCCTTCTGCTCCTCGGGCAGGCGCTGATGGGTGGTGGTGGCGGGATGGGTGGCGATGGAGCGCGCATCGCCGAGGTTGTTGGAAATCATCCAGATCTTGAGCGCGTTGAGAAACCGGAATGTGGCGTCGCGGTCGCGACCGAGCTCGATCGACAGCACGGTGCCCCCCGTGCCCATCTGTGCCATGGCGAGCGCATGGCCCGGATCGCCCGGCAGCCCCGGATAGTGCGCCCGCGCGACCCGCGGATCATCGGCGAGCGCCTCGGCGATGGCCTGCGCGCTCTCGCATTGCGCGCGCACGCGCAGCTCGAGCGTCTGCAAGCCGTTCAGCATCACCCAGGCATTGAACGGGCTGAGCGCGCCGCCGGTGTGCTTCATGTAGGGCTCGACGGTCTTGCGGATGAAATCGCGACGGCCGAGGATCACCCCGCCGAGGCAGCGCCCCTGACCGTCGATATGCTTGGTGGCCGAGTAGATCACGACATCGGCGCCGAGCTCGAGCGCGCGCGAGTGCACCGGCGTGGCGAAGACGTTGTCCACCACCAACATCGCGCCCGCGGCATGCGCCATTTGCGAAACCGCGGCGAGGTCGATCACCTCGAGGGTCGGGTTGGACACGCTTTCGAGGAACACGACTCGCGTCTCCGGCCGGATCGCGGCGCGCCACTGGTCGAGATCCGTGCCGTCCACGAAGGTGACCTCGACGCCGTAGCGCGGCAGCACCTCCTCGAGGATATACAGGCACGAGCCGAACAGCGCGCGCGCCGAGACGACGTGATCGCCCGCCCGCAGCATCGAGGCCAGTGCGCCGTTGACGGCGGCCATGCCGCTCGCGGTGGCGAAGCCGTCCTCGGCGCCCTCGAGCATGGCGATGCGCTCCTCGAAGGCGCGGGTGGTGGGGTTGCCGTAGCGGGCATAGATGTATTCGTCGTCGCCGGCCTCGAGAAAGCGCGCCTCGGCGTCCTCGGCGCTGGCATAGGCGAAGCTCTGCGTCAGGTAGATCGCCTCGGCGATCTCGCCGTAGCCGCTGCGCCGGCTGCCGCCATGGATCAGTTTCGTGCGCCGGTTCCACCCCTCGGCCATCGCGCCGCTCTCCTTCATGTTATGCGGATCCGCCGCTGCGCGCGGGGGTGCCCGCGCGGTGGTGTCGCGATACGTCCGCGGGGCGGCCGCGTCAAGCTGTGCGGCTCAGGCCTTGCGCGGGCCGGCGAACGCCCAGACGATCAGCCCGAGCACCGGAAAGAGCAGCACGCCGAGGATCCACAGGACCTTCCCGCCGGTGCCCGCCGGCGACCCCGCGATCGAGACCGCGGCGTAGATCACGAGCGCGAGATGGAGCAGCCCGAGAAGGCCGGAGACCTGGATGCTCATGGATCGGATCCTTCGCGTTGAACCGGGGCGACACGCCGCCTCCATTATACCCCTTGCCGGTGCGTGCAAAAGGCCCATGCTCTGCGGCAGCAGACAGGGGAGTTTTCATGTCCGAACCCATCACGCTCTATTACTGGCCCACACCGAATGGCTGGAAGATCAGCATCGCGCTCGAGGAGATGGGGCTGCCTTACGGGGTCAGGCTCATCAATATCGGCGCCGGCGACCAGTTCGACCCGGCCTTTCTGCAGGTGTCGCCCAACAACCGCATGCCGGCGATAACCGACCCGGACGGCCCGGACGGCGCACCGGTCTCGATCTTCGAATCGGGCGCGATCCTGCAATACCTCGCGCGCAAGACCGGGCAGTTCGGCGGCCCCGACGAGCGCGCGCGCATCGCGGTGGATCAGTGGCTGATGTGGCAGATGGGCGGTGTCGGGCCGATGGCCGGGCAGGCGCATCACTTCCTCAAATATGCCCCCGCGATGGACCCGCCGCAGGACCTGCCCTATGCCAAGGACCGCTATCGCGGCGAGGTGGCCCGGCTTTACCGCGTGCTTGACGGCCAGCTTGCGGGGAACCGCTACGTTGCGGGTGATTTCTATTCCATCGCCGACATGGCGATCTGGCCCTGGGTCTCGGGCTGGGAAGGCCAGCAGCAGACCCTCGACGACAAGCCGAACCTCGCGCGCTGGCTCGAGCAGGTGGGCGCGCGCCCGGCGGTGCAGCGCGGCCGCGCCCTCGCCGAAGAGGCCCGCAGCAACCTTCAGGACGACCGCGACGCGCAGAAGATCCTGTTCGGTCAGCGCGGCTGAGGCATGGCCGCGCCGGGGGTCACATCGCCACCGGCGCGGCCGCGTCGCCGCGCTGAAGCTTGAGCGGCTCGGTGCGCGCAAGGCGCAGGACATGCGCCATGTAGGGTTTCGCGCCGTCCTGCGCGCGGGTCGCGGCGTAGAGCCGGCGCGTGAGCCCCCCGGAGGTGAGCGGGCGGGTGACATAATCCGAGTTGAGCCGCACCTCGCGCAGCACCCAGTCGGGCAGGACCGAGACGCCGCGATTAGACGCCACCAGCATCAGGATCACCGCAGTCAGTTCCACCTGCCGGATCGCGCGCGGCTCGACGCGGGCGGGAATCAGCAGCTGGCTGAACACGTCGAGCCGGCCGCGCTCGACGGGGTAGGTGATCAGCGTCTGGTCGCGGAAATCCTCGGCCTCGATGAAGGGCCTGGCCGCGAGCGGGTGCTGGCTCGAGGCGACGAAGACGGGCTCGTAGTCGAACAGCGGCGTGAAATCGACCCCGTCGAGCTCGTCGGGGTCCGAGGTGATCACGAGGTCCACCTCCTCGCGCATCAGCGCCGGCAGCGCCCCGAAGGCGAGCCCGGGGCGGATATCGACATCGACATCCGGCCAGGCATGGCGGAACCGTTCCAGCACCGGAAAGAGCCACTCGAAACAGGCATGGCACTCGATCGCCATGTGCAGCCGGCCGGCTTTGCCCGAGATCATGCCCGCAAGCTCCTCCTCGAGCGCCTCGATCTCGGGAAGGATGCGCTCGGCGGCGCGCAGAAGCCGCATCCCGGCCGCCGAAAGCCTGAGCGGGCGGGTGCGGCGCACGAACAGCTCCGTGCCGGCCTGCTCCTCGAGCCCCTTGACCTGGTGCGAGAGCGCCGATTGCGTGACATTGAGCAGATCCGCGGCCCGGCCGAGCCCCCCGGCCTCGTGGATGGCGCGGATGCTGCGCAGGTGGCGAATCTCGATATGCATGCGCGATCCTCATATTGATCTTGAGAACTATGAGTTTGCCTCACGACGGCATCGCTGCCAAGTTCGAGCTATCGGATCAGGAGGACGATCATGTCGGCGCCGCGCGTCTCCTTCGAATTCTTCCCGCCCAAGTCCCTCGAGGCGAGCTTTCGCCTTTGGGACACGGTGCGCTCGCTCGCGCCGCTGCGACCGCGCTTCGTCTCGGTAACCTTCGGCGCCGGCGGCACCACCCGCCAGCTCACCCACGAAGCCGTCACCACGATCGGCAAGCAGTTCGATCTCGAGGTGGCCGCGCATCTGACCTGCGTGGACGCGACCCGCGACGAGACGCTCGGAATCGCGCATTCCTATGCCGATGCGGGCGTCAACCAGATCGTCGCGCTGCGCGGTGACCCGCCCCGCGGGGCGGACAGCTTCACGCCGCACCCGGAAGGGTTCAACGATTCCGTCGAGCTTGTCGAAGCACTTGCGCAGACGAGGCGATTCACGCTGCGCGTCGGCGCCTATCCCGAGCGCCACCCCGACGCGCCAACGCCGGGCTCCGACGTCACATGGCTCAAGCGCAAGCTCGATGCGGGTGCCGACGAGGCGATCACGCAGTTCTTCTTCGACACGGACATCTTCCTGCGCTTTCGCGATGCCTGCGCGCGCGCCGGGATCGACAAGCCGATCATCCCCGGTGTCGTGCCCATCGACAACTGGAAGGGCGTGCGCAAGTTCGCCGTCAATTGCGGCGCGACGATCCCGCAATGGATGGACGACGCCTTCGAGAAGGCAGCGCGCGACGGGCGCGAGGACCTTCTGGCGACGACCATCGCCACCGAAATGTGCGACCGGCTGGTCCGGGAAGGGGTGGAGGACATCCACTTCTACACCCTGAACAAGGCCCATCTGACCCGCGATGTCTGCCACGCCATCGGCATTCAGCCCGCGGTCAGCCTGCAGCAGGTCGCCTGACGCTTCTCTCCTTCCGTCCGGGGTGTGGTGCGGTCATCGCATCGCACCCCGGCGGGTCTTTTTCGCACAGGAGATCTTGCCGCGTCCCGGTTCGCCGGGCGCGGCCTTTTTCATGGCGTCGGCGTGTCGCCCCCGCTCGGCGGCAGGCCCGTGCTGCCCGCCTCGGCGCAGCCCTCCGGCGCGCGGATCACGGGCGCGCGGGGCAAATGTGCCCGCGCACTGGGGTGAACCGCCTCGGACTGGTCGCATCCCATGACGCGGCGCCTGCGCGCCAGGAAGAGCTTGCCCCAGCGCCGCCAGGTACCGAGGCTGGGCGCGTCGGGATCCTGCGCGAAGCGCGCCCGCCATCCCGCCGGGAGCGCCAGCCCGCAGCCCTCCGCGCGCTCCAGCATCCACACCAGCGGGATATTCGCCAGCGGCCGCGCCGGCTCATACCCGAAGAGCTGACCGCCCACATCGCCGTGGCAGCCGCGAAACCAGAGCTGCTCGAGACGGATATCGCCGTGATCCGGGCTGTCCCACAGGATCGGCGCGAAGGCGGCGCGTGTCTCGTCGAGGGCGAGGGCCTGGAACCCGTGCCGGATATGCGGGCCGAGGTGATGGTTGTGGAAGGCGTGGGCGGGCTCGGAATACCGCGACAGGAGTGGCAGGCGAATGCCCATCGCCTTGACCGTGTCCCACACGCCGACGAGCTCGATGTTGGTCTCGGGCTGGCACCGCGCCGCGCACCAGGCGCGCAGCACCCCGCCATCGGGGCGGGCGTTGCTGTAGTGGCGCCAGGCCTGCGCCGTGTTGCGCTCGGTGGCGGCGTCGTGGCGCAGAAGCCCCACACGGTCGATCATGCCGGCCAGCGATCGCACCCCGTAGGCCCCGCGCGAGTAACCAAGCAGGAAGATCCGGTCGCCCGGGCGGTAGCGCGACGCGATGAAGCCGTAGGCCCGGCGGATCTGCTCGTTGGCGCCCTGCCCCGTGATCACGTCGCCGGCCTTGTGCCAGCGTTCCCACTGAATGCCCGACTCGTAGAACAGCGACAGCCGCGCCGAGGGCAGCCGCTCGGTGAGCAGCCGGCAGGTCTGCCCGGCATTCGAGATGCAATGCGGCTCGAGCGAGGACATCGTGCCGTCGAGGATGACGACGTGATCGACCGGCGCGCGCGTTCGCTCCGGCACCGGCGGCGTGGTCAGCCGCTCGGGCAGGAACATCCCCGCGAGGCGGTCAGGCATGTTCAGCGCGCGCATCCTCCAGTTGCTGCCAGACCCGCACCGGCGTGAAGGGCATCTCGCCGCCCTCGGCCCCGGCTTCGCGCAGCGCGCTGCGCACCGCGTTGGTCACCGCCGCGAGCGCGCCCACCGTGCCCGCCTCGCCGCAGCCCTTCATGCCAAGCGGGTTCATCACCGAGGGCACCGGCTCGGAGGCGAAGCGGATCATGGGCAGAGTGTCGGCGCGCGGCATGGCGTAATCCATGAAGCTCGCCGTGAGGAGCTGGCCGGTTTCGTCATGCACGGAGTGCTCCGTGAGCGCCTGGCCGACCCCCTGCGCGACGCCGCCATGCACCTGCCCGGCCACGAGGGTCGCGTCGAGCAGGTTGCCGAAATCGTCGGTCGCGGTGTAGCGATCGAGCGTGACGGCGCCGGTGTCGGGGTCGATCTCGACCTCGGCGACATGGGCGCCGTTGGGAAACGAGCGCCCGGCGAGCTTCGCTTCGGCCGCATGGCTGAGAAGGTCCTCGCGCCCGCGCGCCCGCGCGAGCCCGGCGGCCTCCATCACGCTGGGCGCGCGGTTGCTGCCGGGCGCGCGAAACGCGCCATCCTCGAAGGCGAGCGTGTCGGGATCGACCTCGAGTTCATCGGCGATGAAGGGCGTGAAGGCGGCGATCAGCGTGTCGATCGTGGCGATGTTCGCCGTGCTCTGCACCGTGACCGAGCGCGAGCCGCCGGTGCCGCCGCCCTTGGCGATACGGTCGCTGTCGCCCTGAATCACGCGGATCGCCTCGAAGGGGATGGCGAGCCGGTCCGCGAGAAAGCGCGCATAGACCGTCTCGTGACCCTGGCCGTTGGACTGGGTGCCCACGAAGAGCGACACCGTGCCGTCATCCTCGAAGACGATGCGCGCGCTCTCGCTGGGATCGCCCATGATCGCCTCGATGTAATAGCACAGCCCGCGCCCGCGCAGCATCCCCCGCGCGCGCGACTCCGCCTGACGGGCGGCAAAGCCGTCCATGTCCGCCTCCCGCGCCGCCCGGTCGAGCACCCGCGCGAAATCGCCCACATCATAGCTCTCCCCGGCGGGCGTGGCATAGGGGAAGGCATCCGGGGCGATGAAGTTGCGCCGGCGCAGCGCCCAGGGATCGGTGCCGAGCACCTGTGCGGCATGATCCATCGCGCGTTCGAGCACATAGATCGCCTCGGGCCGGCCGGCGCCGCGATAGGCGTCCACCGGGGTGGTGTTGGTGAAGATGCCCTGCGCCTCGAGATGCGCGGCGGGGATGTCGTAGACCCCGGTGAAGACGCGCGAGAACAGCAGCGACTGCATGTTCTGCCCGAACTGCGAGTTGTAGGCACCCAGATTGGAGATGTTGCGCACCCGGTAGCCGATGATGCGGTGATCGGCGTCGAAGGCGAGCTCGGCTGTGGAGACGAGATCGCGGCCGGAATTGTCGCTGAGCATCGTCTCGCCGCGCTCGGCATGCCAGCGCACCGGCCGGCCGAGCATCCGCGCCGCCTGCGCGACGACGAAATACTCGGGGTAACTCATCGCCTTGGTGCCGAAGCCGCCGCCCACATCCGGGATGGTGACCTGCACGGCCTGCGGATCGAGCCCGAGGATGTGCGCCGCCTGTACCTTGTGGCCCCACACGCCCTGCGCGGACAGGCACAGATGCAGCCGCGATCCGTCCCAGTGCGCCCAGGCGCCGCGCGGCTCCATCGGGTTGGCGATGACGCGGTTGTCGGGCACCTCGAGCGTGACATGGTGCGCGGCGCGGGCGAAGGCGGCCGCGGTGGCCTCGGCGTCGCCGATGGCGAAATCGAAGGCGATGTTGTCGGGGGCCTCGGGGTGCAGCTGCGGGCCGCCGGGGGCAAGGCC
This sequence comes from Paracoccaceae bacterium, assembly GCA_007131685.1. GTDB lineage: Bacteria > Pseudomonadota > Alphaproteobacteria > Rhodobacterales > Rhodobacteraceae > Alkalilacustris. The sequence goes on from SLQD01000061.1 coordinate 8,999, forward strand.
GAGATACGGATCGAGATCGTCAATATCGAGCTCGATCAGTTCGGCGGCGTCCCTGGCCTGTTCGAGCGTATCGGCCACGACCATCGCCACAGCCTCGCCCACGAAGCGCACCCGGCCCCGCGCCAGCAGCGGGCGCCCGGGCGCCGCGCCCTTGCTGCCGTCGCGGTTGGTCACGAGGGTGGGCTGGATCTCCTCGGTGAGGCCCGCCTCGGCGAGGTCCTGCGCCGTGAGCACGAGCCGCACGCCGGGTGCATCGCGCGCGCGCTGCGCGTCGATCGCGCGGATCTCGCCATGCGCGACCGGCGCGCGCAGGAATACGGCGCGCAGCGCGTCCACCGGCGCCGTGTCCTCGAGATACCGCCCCGCCCCGGTAAGGAAGCGTCGATCCTCGACGCGGCCGGCGGGCTGGCTTTCACCGAATTTCGTCATTGCAGCTCCCTCGATGGTTGCGCGCACCCTAGCGCAGCCATGCCCGCAGTCCACCCGTCGCGTATCGACGGATTTGATCCGGCGGCCGCGTCGGTGGTAAATTCGGCGTCTCGGCGCTTCAGGAGGCTCAAGATGGCAGGGCGGGCCAGCGAAATCGACATCGCTTTTCTCGAGGGCTTTCTCGATGCGTGGAACCGGCACGATCTCGACGCGATCCTCGCCTTCCTGACGCCCGACTGCACCTACATCACGGGCGCCGGGGATCGGCTTGACGGGCACGAGGCGATCCGGACCGGGCTCGCGGCGTTCCTCGACGCCTACCCGGACGCGCACTGGTCCGATGCAACCCATTTCGTGGCGGGCGATCGCGGCGCGTCGGAGTGGATCTTCACCGCCACATCCGATGGCGAGAGAATCGCGCTCGACTCCTGCGACCTCTTCACGTTTCGCGCAGGGCGGATCGCGCGCGTGAGCGCCTATCGCCGCGCCCGCGATGGCCGCTGA
>SLQD01000187.1 GCA_007131685.1 Paracoccaceae bacterium
CGCGCAGGCGCTCGGCGGCAAGGGCGGGGGCGGGCGCCCCGACATGGCCCAGGCCGGCGGGCCGAGCCCGGAAAATGCCGAAGCGGCCGTCAAGGCCGTCGAAACCCTGATCGGAGGATGAAATGAGCGCACTCTGGATTGGCCATGTCGAGGTGACCGACGCCGAGGCCTACGGCCGCTACGCCGAGCTCGCCACGGGCGCGATCGCCGCTTATGGCGGCAGGTTTCTCGCGCGCGGCGGGCGCTACAAGCAGCTCGAGGGGCGCGACCGGGCGCGCAATGTCGTCGCCCGCTTTCCCAGCTTCGAGGATGCCGTCGCCTGCTACGAGTCACCCGCCTATCAGGAGGCGCTGAGTCATGCCAAGGGCGCGGCCGAGCGCGACCTCGTGATCGTCGAGGAAACCGACTGAGTCAGAACCGCCCCTGAAGCTCGGCGCGCCGCGGCAGGAACACCGCGAGGATCCCGAGCGCGGGCAGCACGCTGCAGGCGGCGAAGACCCATTCGATCCCGCGTGCATCCGCCAGCACCCCGAGCACCGCGGCTGCGATCCCGCCGAGCCCGAAGGCGAGCCCGAAGAAGATCCCCGCGATCATCCCGACGCGCCCCGGAACCAGTTCCTGCGCGAAGACCACGATCGCCGGGAAGGACGAGGCGAGGATCAGCCCGATCACCACCGAGAGCACCCCCGTCCAAAGCAGATCGACATGGGGTAGCAGCAGCGCGAAGGGCAGCACCCCCAGGATCGACACCCAGATCACCGTGAGCGTGCCGATCCGGTCGCCGATGGGTCCGCCGATCACCACCCCGAGCGCCGCTGCACCGAGGAACACGAACAGCATTATCTGCGATTGCTGCGTCGTCAGCTCGAACCGCTCGATCAGGAAGAAGGTGTAGTAGCTCGTGAAAAGCGCCGTGTAGGCGTTCTTCGAGAGCACGAGGAAGGCGAGGATCGCGATCGCCACCGCCACGCGCCGCCGCGGCAGCCGCAGCCCCGGCGCCGTCGTGGAGGGGCCGCGCCCGGCCCTGCGCATGCGCCCGTACCACGCGCCGACCTGCTGCAGGATGATCATCCCTACAAGCGCCGCGAGCGCGAACCACGCCACGCTCGGCCTGCCGAAAGGCACCACGATGAACGCCGCGAGAAGCGGCCCGATCGCCTGACCGAAATTGCCGCCCACCTGAAACAGTGACTGCGCCGTGCCGAAGCGCCCGCCCGATGCGAGCCGTGCGACGCGTGACGCCTCGGGATGAAACACCGCCGAACCCACCCCGATGAGCATCGCCCCCGCAAGCAGCATCGCGTAGCTGTCGGCGTAGGCCAGAACCCCGAGCCCCGCCATCGTCGAGCCCATCCCGAAGGGCAGCGATTGCGGAATCGGGTGCCGGTCCGTGTAGAGACCGATGAGCGGCTGCAACAGCGAGGCCGTGGCCTGAAAGGCCAGTGTCATCAGCCCGATCTGCCAGAAATCGAGCGCGAATTCCGCGCGCAGCAGCGGGTAGATCGCCGCGAGCAGCGACTGCATCACGTCGTTGAGCAGGTGACACAGGCTCACCGCCAGGATGACGATATAGGTGCCGTTCGCGGCGCTGTTCTCTGTCTGCGTCATCTGCCGCTTTCGCGCTAACCGCCCATAAACGGCTCCCGCGTATAGACGGGTGAGTAGCCCCGCGGCAAGGCCGCATCGACGATTCGAAAAAAGGCAGATTCCAGAATGAAGACAATAGTGTTCGTGAGCGCGAGTCTCGCGCTTGTCGGCGCATGCGCGCCGCGCGCCGAGGAGATCACGCCCGCCGCGATCAGCACCTCGCAATACGCGGGCTGGGAATGTGAGCGCCTCGCCCGTGAGAAGGCCTTTACCGACGAGGCGCTCACACGCGCCTCGGACGAGCAGGACAGCGCCGCGCGTCGTGATGCGATGACGGTATTCCTGATCGGTGTCCCGGTAAGCGGCGGCGGCGTGAAGGGCGAGGTCGCCCGGCTCAAGGGCAATCAGGAAGCCATTCGGCGCACCATGGTCGCGCAGGATTGCCCGACGGCCTGATCCCGCGCCGGGCGCCGACGCGCCCTTCCGCGCGCCAGCGCGGCCCGGCCCAACGGGATGAGCCCCGCCTCGCGGGGCGAAGACGGGCGGGAGCGCCTCAGCCCGCCTGCCGCGCCGCCCGCTTGCGCTCATGCGGATCGAGGAACCGTTTGCGCAGGCGGATCGCCTTCGGCGTGACCTCGACGAGCTCGTCATCGTCGATATAGCTGATCGCCTCCTCGAGCGTGGGCCGCGCCGGCGGGGTAAGCACGACCGCGTCGTCCTTGCCCGCCGCGCGCACATTGGTCAGCTTCTTTCCCTTGAGCGGATTGACCTCGAGATCGTTCTCGCGCGCATGTTCGCCGATGATCATTCCCTCGTAGACCTGTTCCTGCGCGCCGATGAACATGCGCCCGCGCTCCTCCAGATTGAACAGCGCGAAGGCCACCGACGCGCCGCCCTCCATGGAGATCAGGACCCCCGCCCGGCGCCCCGGGATCGGCCCCTTGTGCGGCGTCCAGCCATGGAACAGGGTCGTCATCACCCCGGTGCCGCGCGTGTCGGTGAGGAATTCACCTAGGTAGCCAATGAGTCCGCGTGCCGGCACATGGGCGACGATGCGCGTTTTTCCGGTGCCGACCGGGCGCATTTCCGCAAGCTCGCCCTTGCGCGGCCCGGTCAGCTTTTCGACGACGGGTCCGGTGTAGTCGTCATCGACATCGATGGTCACCTCCTGCACCGGTTCCATCGTTATGCCGTCCTCGTCGCGCGTGAGCACCCGCGGGCGCGAGATCGACAGCTCGAATCCCTCGCGGCGCATGTTCTCGATGAGCACCCCCATCTGCAGTTCGCCGCGCCCGGCCACCTCGAAGGCCTCGCCGCCCGGCGTGTCGCTGACCTTGATGGCGACGTTCGACTCGGCCTCGCGCATCAGCCGCTCGCGGATCACGCGCGACTGCACCTTCTTGCCGTCGCGCCCGGCGAGCGGACTGTCATTGATGCCAAAGGTCACCGAGATCGTCGGCGGGTCGATCGGCTGCGCCGGGATCGGCGTCTCGATGGCGGGGGCGCAGAGCGTGTCGGCCACGTTCGCCTTGCCCATTCCCGACAGCGTGACGATGTCGCCCGCCTCGGCACGATCGATCGGTTGGTAGCCGAGCCCCCGGAAGGCCTGCACCTTGGAGACGCGGAACTGCTCGAGCCGGTCGCCCTCGCGCGACAGCGCCTTGAGCGTGTCGCCCGCGGTGACCGTGCCGGATTCGACCCGTCCGGTCAGCAGCCGTCCGAGGAACGGGTCCGCGGCCAGCGTGGTCGCCAGCATCGCGAAGGGGGCGTCGCGCCGCGCGAGCTGCCTCGGCGCCGGCACATGCGCGATCACCCGCTCGAACAGCGCCGTCATGTCCGCGCGCCGCCCATCGAGGCTGTCATCCGCCCAGCCGCCGAGCCCGGAGGCGTATAGCACCGGGAAATCGAGCTGCTCGTCCTCGGCGCCGAGGCCGACGAACATGTCGAACACCTCGTCGAGCGCACGGTCGGGTTCTGCCGCGGGCTTGTCAACCTTGTTGAGCACCACGATCGGGCGCAGCCCGAGCGCGAGCGCCTTGGCGGTGACGAACTTGGTCTGCGGCATCGGCCCCTCGGCTGCGTCCACGAGCAGCACCACCCCGTCCACCATGGACAGGATCCGCTCGACCTCGCCGCCGAAATCGGCGTGGCCTGGCGTGTCCACGATATTGATGCGCACATCCCCCCACTCGACGCTCGTCGCCTTGGCGAGAATGGTGATGCCGCGCTCGCGCTCGATGGCGTTGGAGTCCATCGCCCGCTCGGCGACGTCCTGGTTGTCGCGAAACGCGCCCGACTGCTTGAGGAGTTCGTCGACCAGCGTGGTCTTGCCGTGATCGACATGCGCGATGATCGCGATATTGCGAAGGTCCATGGGTCTCTGCCTTGAATGCTGCACTGCGGCGATAACGCAAGGCGCCGGGGAAAGCCAGCCCCCGCCGCCCGATGCCGCGACTGTCCCGCCGGTCCTAGCCGGCGCCCCCGACGTAGTGGCGGTTGTAGCGATCGCCAAGGGCGGTGAGGATTTCGTAGCCGATCGTGCCGGCAGCCCCGGCCACCGCGTCGATGCCCTGGTTGTCGCCCAGGAGTTCGAGGCTGTCGGGCACCTCGTCGAGATGGCTGACATCCGCGGTCAGCAGATCCATCGAGACGCGCCCCACGAGCGGGCAGGGTATCTCCCCGGCATGGAGCTGCGCGCGGTTGCCCATCGCGCGGATGATCCCGTCGGCATAACCCGCCGCCAGCGTCGCGACGCGCGCCGGCGCGCGTGCCGTCCAGGTGCAGCCATATCCCACGCTCTCGCCCGGCTCCACGTCGCGCACCTGGATCACCGGGATCGAAAGATGCACCACCGGGCGCGCGCGCTCGAACGGGGCGCCGCCATAGAGCCCGACGCCCGGCCGCGTGATGTCGAAGTGATAGCCCCGGCCCAGGATCGTACCCCCCGTCGCCGCAAGCGAGCGCGGCACCTTCATCCCCTCCGTCATCTGCTTGAAGGTGCTGCGCTGCTGCGGGTTCATCGGGCTGTCGGGATCGTCGGCACAGGCGAGATGGCTTTGCAGCAGTTCCGGTGCGCGGCCGAGCACGAGATCCGCCACCGCGGCCCATTCCGCGGGCTCCATGCCGAGCCGGTTCATCCCGCTGTCGAGCTGAACCCCGAAGGGATGATCCGGCAGCGCCTCGAAATGGCGGGTGAGTTGCTCGACGGAGTTGAGCATCGGCACCAGCCCGGCCCCGGCGATCATCCCGGCGTCGCCGGCCATGTGGCCGGAATAGACGAAGATGTCCGGTCCCGGTCCGAGCAGTTCGCGCAGCGTCACGCCCTCCTCGGCGAGGGCGACGAAGAACTGCCGCGCCCCGGCCCCGGCGAGGCTGCGCGCCGCCGGGGCGATGCCGAGCCCGTAGCCATCCGCCTTGACCGTGGCGGCGGTCTGCACGCCCTGTGCCGAGAGCCGGTCCAGCGCGCGCCAGTTGGCGGCGAGCGCGTCGAGATCGATGGTGAGTGTCGCGCGTGCCATGGGGCGGTTTTGACAGCGCCGCCGGGCAGGTCAAGCGCAAAGCGCGCGCCGCGCTCAGAAGCCGCCGCCGGCACCCTGCTGCCAAGGACGCGCGAGGTTGGAAAAGCGCGTGAACCGGCCCTCGAAGGCGAGCTCGACGGAGCCGATGGGGCCGTGGCGCTGCTTGCCGATGATGACCTCGGCCTTGCCATGGACCTGCTCCATGATCTCCTGCCACTTGGCCATCGCGTCGAGGTCGTGGTCGCCCGGCTTCTCGCGCTCGCGGTAATATTCCTCGCGGAAGACGAACATCACCACATCGGCGTCCTGCTCGATCGAGCCCGACTCGCGCAGATCCGACAGTTGCGGGCGCTTGTCGTCGCGGTTCTCGACCTGGCGCGAAAGCTGCGAGAGTGCGACCACGGGGATGTCGAGCTCCTTGGCGATCGCCTTGAGGCCCTGCGTGATCTCGGAGACCTCGTTGACGCGGCTGTCCTTGGCGGAGGCCGCGCGCACGAGCTGCAGGTAGTCCACCATCAGCACGTCGAGCCCGTGCGTGCGCTTGAGCCGGCGCGCGCGCGCGGCGATCTGGTTGACCGGCAGCGCGGGTGTGTCGTCGATATAGAGCGGGCAGTTCTCGAGCGCCTTGGCCGCCTCGACGAAGCGGCGGAACTCGGCCTCGGTCATGTCGCCGCGCCGGATCTGCTCGGAGGGGACCTCGGCGGCCTCCGACAGGATCCGCGCGGCGAGCTGCTCGGCCGACATCTCGAGGCTGAAGAACCCGACAACCCCGCCATTGACGGTGCCCTCGGTGCCGTCGGGGCGGGTGCCGTGGCGATGCGCGCCGGCGATGTTGAACGCGATATTGGTCGCCAGCGAGGTCTTGCCCATGGAGGGGCGCCCGGCGAGGATCAGCAGATCCGAGGGGTGCAACCCGCCCAGCTTGGCGTCGAGATCCTCGAGCCCGGTGGCCATCCCGGCGAGCCCGCCATCGCGCTGATAGGCCGCGTTGGCGACGTTGACGGCGTCCGTTACCGCCTTGAGGAAGGACTGGAATCCGCGCTCGGCGACTCCCTGCTCGGCGAGCTGGTAGAGGCGCTGCTCGGCGTTGACGATCTGGTCCTTCGGCTCGCTCTCGACCTCGACGCGGGCGGCGCGCTCCGTGATCTCGCGCCCCAGCGCGATGAGATCGCGGCGCACCGAAAGGTCGTGGATCATCTGGGCATAGTCTCGCGCCGCATAGGCCGAGATCGCGGCCCCGGCCAGCCGCACGAGGTAGGCTGGCCCGCCGAGCTGTTCGAGCCCCTCGTCGCCCTCCATGAAGGCCTTGAGCGTGACCGGCGAGGCCAGCGCGTTCTTCTGGATCCGGGCCACCGCGATCTCGAAGATGCGCGCATGCACCGGGTCGTAGAAATGCCCCGGCCGCAGGATCGCCGCGACCCGGTCATAGACCTCGTTATTGGTCAGGATCGCGCCGAGGAGCTGCTGCTCGGCCTCGAGATTGTGGGGCAGGGATTCGCCGGTTTCGTTGGCGGCGGCGCCGTCGGAGGGGGGCGGGGTAAGCTCGTTCAACGCGTCGTCTCCTGCGCCGCTTCACTGTCGGCCTCGGTATGACCAATCCGCGCGCGCCGATCAATCTGGATATCCTGTGGATAAGCCCGGCGGCTTGATGCTGACACCGCATCTTGGGGTGCGGGGCACCCCTGCGTCAATATCTGCGGGATTTCGGCGGCATTTTCCCTTCGGCGTCAGGGATGCGCGCCATACATGATATCGTCGAGAAAACCGAAGGCGACCCCCCCGGCGAGAAGCAGCAGATAGACCGAGAAGACCTTGAGCTGGGCGCGAAACAGCAGCACCAGCACCAGCTTGAGCGCCAGTGTTCCCACCGCCGCCGCCACCACGAACCCCACCAGGAGCGGGCCGAGCCCGACCCCGCCGAGCCCGTCGCCCATCAGCACGTCGCGGCCCTGCACGAGGCTCGCGGCGAGAATCGTCGGAATCGCCACGAGGAAGCTGTATTCCGCCGCCCAGCGGCGCTTGAGCCCGGCGAACAGCCCGGCGATGATCGTCATGCCGGAGCGGCTGATCCCGGGGATCAGGGCGAGCACCTGCGCCAGCCCGATCACGATGGCGATTCGCGGGCCGATATCCTTGACGCCGAGCGGCCGGCGGCCGAGCCGGTCCGTGACGAAGAGCAGCACCGCCGTGATCGACAGCGTGATGGCGATCACCTGCGGCGCCGCGAAGACGGTTTCGAAATAGCGCCGCAGCGCCAGCCCGAGCACCCCGGTCACGCCCACGGTGATGACCCCCATCAGCATCAGCCACAGGAACGGCCGCCCGCCCGGCGCGCGCCGTGCCATCGCCATAGCCTCCGTCGCCGAGGCGCGCGTGAGCGCCGAGAGGCTGTTCCGGAAGATGATCGCGATGGAGACCAGCGTGCCGACATGGACCACGAGATCGAAGAGAATCATCTCCGCGCTCTCGGGCGCCGGCAGATCCGAGCCCGCACGGATCATCAGGTGCTGCGTGAGCACGAGATGCGCCGTCGAACTCACCGGCACGAACATGAAAACGCCCTGGACGATGCCGAGGATCACCGCTTCGAGATAGCTCACGCCCCTGCCTCCGGCCTGCGTTCGCCAAGCGGTTACAGCCTCGCGTGCCGCCGCTCAAACGGAATCGCCGCTCAGAAGCGCCCGACTTCGCCGCCGCTGCGTGCCGCCGTGATCAGCAGCCCCTCGACATACGCCGCCACGGAGCGAAAGCAGATCAGCCGGAAGGTCTGCGGCCCGGTGCGCCAGATCGCGGCGGCGACCTGTGCGCAGCGCGTGCGGCGCAGCTCTCCGGCGGGCAGCCGCGCGGTATCGACGGGGCAGAGCTTGGCGAGCACCGCCGCCGCCTCGCGCCCCTCGATCTCGAACAGGGCGCGCGCATCGGAAACATTGACGGCCGTGGCGAAGCTCGCCCCGGCCTCGGCCTCGAGCTGCGCCGCGATGGCGGCGGCCCGATCCTGCGCGACGAGCAGTAGCGCCTCGTCCGGCGCCATCCAGGCGGCGGCGATGCCGTCGCGCCCCGCGGCGAGCGCGCGCCGGGCCGGCATCGCCGCGCCCGTGGCCGAAACCAGCGCCGCGCCGACCCCCGGATCGCCGAGATCGCCGCGCAGCGTGACCATGCCCTGCGGCGTGATGCGCCGGATCTGCGCCAGCCCCGCCTCAGCCATCCGCGGCCTCCGCCGCGCGCGCGAGGAAATCGGGCGGCACGATCCGCGCCTTGATCGTGGTGCCCTTGGTCGTGGCGAATTCGATCACCTCGTCCATGCGCTCGGGCCCGCGCCGCACCAGCCCCATCGCGATGCCGCGCCCGAGGGTCGGCGAATGATAGCTCGAGGTCACGCGGCCCTGGGTGTTGCGCTGGCCGTTGGCGTTGCGACCCGCGGCCACGGCATAGACGCCGTCGGGCAGCACCTGCCCCTCGAGCGTTTCCAGCCCGACGAGCTTCCAGCGCTCAGGGCCGGTCAGGTGGCTGCGCGCCATGCCGCGCTTGCCGAGGAAATCGTCCTTCTTGCCCGAAATCGCCCAGTCGAGCCCGAGATCGCGCGGCGTGACGGTGCCGTCGGTCTCGTCGCCGATCATGATGAAGCCCGCCTCCGCGCGCATCACATGCAGTGCCTCGGTGCCGTAGGGCATCACCCCGAGCGGCGCACCCGCCTCCGTGAGCCGGTCCCACAGCGCGCGCCCCTGCGCCGCCGGCACGGCGATCTCGAAGGACAGCGCGCCGGAAAACGAGATCCGGTAGACGCGGGCATCAATGCCGCCGAGCCGGCCCTCGGCCCAGCCCATGAAGGGCAGCGCCGCCTCCGAGACATCCATGCCGCCCAGCGCCTCGAGCGCGGCGCGCGCATTCGGCCCGACCACGGCGATCTGGGCGAACTGCTCCGTGAGGTTGACGGCATGCACCCGCCAGTCCCACCACTCGCATTGCAGCCAGTCCTCGATCCAGCCATGTACATGCTCGGCCCCGCCCGAGGTCGTGTGCAGCAGGAAGCTGTCATCCGACAGCCGCGCCGCGACGCCGTCATCCATCAGGAAGCCGTCCTCGTTGCACATCAGCCCGTAGCGGCACCTGCCCGGCTTGAGGGTGCTCATCCGGCCCGTGTAGAGCATGTCCACGAGCCGGCCCGCATCGGGGCCGCGCAGCAGGATCTTGCCCAGCGTCGAGGCGTCGAGCAGGCCGAGGCGCGTTCGGGTGTTGCGCACCTCGCGCCGGACGGCGGCGTCGGTGTCCTCGCCCGCGCGCGGGTAGCAATAGGGACGGCGCCACTGGCCCACCGGCTCGAAGCGCGCGCCCTGCGCCTCGTGCCAGTCCTGCACCGGCGTGCGGCGGATGGGCTGAAAGGCGGGACCGCGCGCCTCGCCGGCGACCGATCCGAACGAGATCGGCGTGTAGGGCGGGCGGAAGGTCGTCGTTCCCACCTGCGGGATCGCTTCACTCCTTGCATCAGCAAGCACGGCGAGGCCATTGATATTGCTCAGCTTGCCCTGATCCGTGGCCATGCCGAGCGTGGTGTAGCGCTTGGCATGCTCGACGCTGCGAAAGCCCTCGCGGGCGGCGAGCTGGATGTCGGCGACCTTCACGTCGTTCTGGAAATCCAGCCACATCTTCTCGCGCAGTTCCACCGGCGCGCGTTCGGGCATGATCCAGACCGGCTCGAGCGGGGCCTCGGCCTCGGCGTGCGCCGTGGGCGCGCGGGTTTCGGCCGCTGCATGGCCCGCCTCGCGGGCGGCGCGCGCCCCGGCTGAATGAGCACCGGCAATGCAGTCCTGCGACTGCAATGC
>SLQD01000013.1 GCA_007131685.1 Paracoccaceae bacterium
CCGGCGGCGCGGCGCGCGGCGCCGGCCGGTCGTCGCAGGCCGCCAGCAAGAGCACGGCGCCGAGCGCCGCGAACAGGGCGCGGCGCGGGCACCATCCGGATGAGGCCGTCGCTGCGTTGGTCATGGGCACCGAGTCACCATCGGGGGTTGAGCGTGGTAGATAGCGCGTTGCCGGGCGCGGCGAAACGTGAAAGCTTATAGCGCCGATGCAGGATGGTCAGGCGCGCGCATCCGCCTAACTCGCAGGCGTGAGAGTCGACGGCAGAGGGAGCATGATGTCACGCACACGCTATAACGCGACGGCCCGATCGCTGCACTGGATCGTCGCACTGCTCGTGATCGCGACGATCCCCGTGGCCAATATCATGCAAGGCGAGGACATCGCCCGCGAAACGCAGGACCGGCTGTTCATCTTCCACAAGAATGCCGGGGTGATCATCCTGCTGCTGGTTCTCGTCCGGCTGATATGGCGGGTCTTCAACCCGGCCCCGCCACTACCGCACAGCATGCCCGCCGCCCAGCGCCTCGCCGCCTTCGCGACGCACTGGCTGCTCTACGGCGCGCTGCTCTTCATGGCGGTGACGGGGTATCTGCGCGTCAGCGCCGGAGGATTTCCCATCGAGCTGATGGACTGGCTCGGCCTGCCCTACATGGTGCCGGAGTCCGAGGCCATCGAGGAGGCCGCCCAGGCGGCGCATTCGGCGGGCCGCTTCGTCCTGGTGCCGCTCATCCTGCTTCATGTCGCGGCGGCGATCTACCACGCGATGCGCCGCGACGGGGTGTTCCGGCGCATCTGGCCGCCGCTGGGGCGCTGATGCGGCCCGGGGCAACGGCGCTCCGCCATGCACCGGCACCGATTTCGGGCGCGCTGCACCGCCATCCGCGCGGCGGGTGACCGGCACACGGTCACCTCCGGCGCATCGCCGCTCGCGCTGCGTGTGCGGGTCGCGGGCGTGCCGTATTCGAGAGGCATCAGGCGCGCGGGAGCCCCCGAGGGGCCGCTCCGGCAGCGGCCCGACGCCGCCCTCATGCAGCATTCGCAAGCGCGCGCGCTCGCACCGGACTGCGACACTCCCGGCTCAGGCGGCGGCGAGCGCATCGGCCAGCGCCGAGAACTCTACCTGCGCGACCTCGTGGCCGCCATCATGCAGCACCAGCTCCACCTCTGCGCCCTGGGCCGCGAACCAGTCGCGCAGCGCCTCGCTCATCGGCAACGGGCAGATCGGGTCGCGCCGCCCCGCCGTGATCAGGACGGGCCGCCCGGCGAGGCGCGGCTGCGGCTCCGGCGTCCAGGGGATCAGCGGATGCATCAGCACCAGCCGATCGAACAGCTCGGGCTGCTCGAAGGCCACGGCGGCGAGGATGTTCGCCCCGTTCGAATAGCCCAGCCCGATGATCGGCGCGCCGGGATGCGCGGCCTTGTGCGCGGCGATGAACGCCGCCATGCGCGTGCAACGCGCGGCGAGATCGTCCATGTCGTAATCGCCCTCGCCGCGGCGGCGAAAGAAGCGCAGCGCGCCGTTTTCGGAGACGTCGCCGCGCGGGGCGACGAGGCCGGCATCGGGGCGAAGCTCGCCGATCAGGCCCTCGAACTGATGCTCGTCCGCGCCGGTGCCATGGGCGGCGACGATCAGCGGCGCGCCCGCGGCCGGGGGCCGGGAGACATGGTGATAGCTGTCGCGGGCCAATGCTGTGCTTCCCTCAGTCGCGGATCGGTGGCAGGGCGCGCTCGATGCGCTCGCGCAGGTGGGCGTGCTGGGCGGGGATGCGCAGCGCGGTGCCCAGCTCGGCCACCGTCTCGTCGCGGGCAAATCCCGGCTCGTCGGTGGCGACCTCGAAGAGCACCCCGCCGGGCGAGCGGAAATAGATCGCCCAGAAATAGTCCCGGTCGATCGGCGGCGTGACCTGCTGGCCCGCCTCGACCAGCGCGGCGCGCATCTGCGCCTGTGCCGCGCGATCGGGCACCGCGAATGCGACATGATGCACCGATCCGGCGCCGAGCTGCGCCGCGGGGGCCTGCGGCACGATCTCGAGATCGACGACGTTCGCGCCGTTGCCGCCGGCCATCGCGTAGCGGGTGATCGCGCCCTCGGTGCCGGTCTCCCGAAAGCCCATCAGGCGCAGGAGTTCGCCCGTCGCGGCGCCGTCGCGAAGCCGCGCCGTGACCCCGTGAAAGCCGTGAAGGCCCTGCTCGGCGGGCACCGGACCACCCGCGAAGGGCGCGCGCGCATCGCCGGCCACCTCGACGAGCGCGAGCGCCTCGCCATCGGGGCCGGCGAAGACCAGCCGCTGCGCGCCGAAGCGTTCATCGCTGCGCCGCCGGTCGACCCCCTGCGCGGCGAGCCGCCCGGCCCAGTCGCCCAGGGTGCCGGGGGCGACGGCGAAGGCCGTCTCCACGACCTCGCCCGCGCCGCGCTTGCCGGGCGCGATGTCGGGAAAGGGGAAGTAGGTCATCACCGTGCCCGGCGTGCCGGTCTCGTCGCCGTAATAGAGGTGATAGACGTCGGGCGCGTCGAAATTGACGGTCTTCTTGACCCGGCGCAGCCCGAGCGTGCGGGTGAAGAAGTCGTTGTTGGACTGCGGGTCCGCCGCCATGGCGGTGACGTGGTGCAGCCCCGTGATCAAGTCGCGCATTGCGGCGCTCCCGTTCTGCGCCGGCGGCGCGGTGGCGACTCAGAGATAGGCGCGTTGCCGCGCGGTTCAAATGCCGGGCGGTCGGCCCTGTGCAATGCCGCGTAGCCGGCACCCCCGCGCACCCCCGCGCGGCGGCGAGCGCGTAATCCTTGCCGGGCCGGCCACCGCCCCGCCAGCGGGCGAAACGCCGGCTTCGGTGCGCGCTCAGCCGGTGTCGAACATCGGGAAGGTCACGCCAAGCGCCCAGGCGAGCACGAGCCCGAGGCCGAGCCCGGCCGCGGCGGGCAGGCCGGTCCGGCGGCCGACCCAGCCGGCCATCGTGCCGAACAGCACGAAGAAAAGCACGATCACGGGCAGGATGATGACGAGAAAGAAAAGCGCCTCGAAATCGAGCGCGACGGCGAGGGCAAGCGACGCCAGGAATGCGCCCCGCGCGATCAGCACGCGCCACAACGCGGCCCGGCCCCCGCCGGTCAGCACCGCATCGCCGAGCATGAAGGGGATCGCGCCGAGGGCCAGACCCGCGATCACGGTCGCCCGGCCGGCATGCGGAACGAAGGAGGCGACGTAGCGGTCGATCATGCCGCCGAAAAGCACGATCCCGAACAGCGCGACGGCGCCCGCGATCCACCACGCCCGGGCCGGAAACTGATCCCGCAGCATCCCCCAGCGTGCGAGAAGGGCGAGCGTGATCAGCCCGTAGAGCCCGAGATGGACCGCGAGATAGTCGGCGACGAGAACCGGCAGGAGCCGCATTTCCACCGGCCAGAGAAGCAGCGGCACCGCGATCGCGGGACCGAGCGCCGCGATGAGGAAACGGCGATTGTCCAGCTGCCCGGCGATGCGGCCCGCGCCGGCCGGAAGTGCCCGCGCCAGCGGCCAGCCCAGCGCGATCGTGGCTCCCAGCAGCAGCGCGATCCAGCCGCCGCGCAGGGCCACGGGGCCGTCGCCCTCGCGCGCGAAGCTGGTATCGAGCCAGTCGCGCGCCGCCTCCAGCGCGGTGCGCGCATAGAGCACGCCGACATGCTCGACCCCCGGTGCGATCACCGCCCGGCGCGTCACGCCCGTTCGCGGATCGGCGACCGTTTCGCCCGCCTGCGCGCCGGGATCGACCTGGCGCACCGCGCGCAGCGCCTCCTCGGCAAGGCGCGCCTCCCAGGCGCCGGCGATCACCAGAAGATTGCGCGGTTGCGCTGCGCTGACCGCCTCGCTGAACATGGAGACCGCGACCACCGCATCGCCGGGCGGCTCCGCGAGTGCCTGCCGGACCACGATGTCGGAGGCCATCGAATGGCCCAGATAGGCCAGCCGCCCATCGGCGCGCGGATGCTCCAGAACGGCCTCGGCCACGCGCGCGGTCTCGTCCATCAGGCGCTGGGTGGTGCCGCTGATCGCGCCGACATCCCCGGACATCGGGCGCGGGTTGCGGCCGTGCCCCTCGAAATCGAAGCTGGCCACGACATAGCCCGCCTGCGCGAGCGTCAGCGCGAAGGGCTCCATGAGCTGGCGCGATCCGGCGAAGCCGTGCGCGATGACGACGGCCGGCGCCGGTCCGGCATCGGCGCGCGAATACAGCGTGGCCGGCGTGCCACCCGCGACCTCGAGCGGGGCGATGGCGAGCCCCGCCCGGTCGGCCTCGAGACGCCAG
Organism: Paracoccaceae bacterium; assembly: GCA_007131685.1. GTDB lineage: Bacteria > Pseudomonadota > Alphaproteobacteria > Rhodobacterales > Rhodobacteraceae > Alkalilacustris. The sequence continues at coordinate 4,283 of SLQD01000013.1, forward strand.
ATCGACACCGCCATCGCGATGAGCGCCAGAAGCGCCAGGATCCAGCGCCGCCGCGATTTCCCATGGTCCGGGGTTGTCATCCTGCCCTCGCGTCTCGTGCCACGCTAAAGAGATAATGCAAGGCGCGGGCCGTCGAGGGCAAACCCGGCCGCGCCTGCCGGTGCGCGCCACGCCCAGCCGCCGCCTGCCGCGCCGGACGCGCGCGATGCGGCGATGGGTGGTTTTCGGGCTCCGACCCGTCGGACGCCGCTGCGCATCGGCGAGCGAGGTGTCGGGGCGGGCCACACGGTCGCGGATCGGCTTGCCGAATTCGTGCGCGCCGATTCGGGTATACGGGGGCTCCTCGATCGCCTCGATGAGATTGCCCTCGCTGGAAACGAGCAACAGCCGCATGTCGCCGCCGCGCCCCTGCCCGGCGACGATCATCGAGGCAGCCACCCCTGCCCCATCCCGGCGGCCCGCGCATCATTGCCGCGGCGCAGGGGGGGGTGGACGACGCCGTTCGCCGCTGCGGCGCGCGCAAACCGGGCGCCGCGCCCGAGGTCTTCGCAGTCGCGCGATACCGGCGCGGTGCGGGACTCAGTCCGGAGCCATCCCGCCGCCGGCCGGCCGATCCTGCCGCGTCGCGCGCATCGCGGCATGGGTGTCGCGCAGGGCCGCGCCGATGCCCTCGAAGACCGGGATGCGCGGCGAGGTCTTGCGCCAGACCAGCACGACACGGCGCGGATTGGCCCCCGGCAGGGGCGCGAGGGTGAGCTCATGCGCCGCCGCCGCCCCCGCCGCGACGGCGAGATCGGGCAGCAGGGTGATGCCGAGCCCCTCGCTGACCATGGCGATCAGGGTGGTCAGGCTGGTGGCGGCGAAGCTTTCATCCTGTTCCAGCCGCCGCCGGGGAAAGGCGTCGAGCGCGTGGCGCTGCAGGCAATGCCCCTTCTCGAGCAGCAGCAGCTGGTCGTCGTCATCGGTGAGCCGGCCGCAATGACCCGGCGGCGCGGCGAGGTGATAGCCGTCGGTAAACAGCGGCATGCAGTGCAGCGCCCCGGTCTCGAAGGGCAGCGCGATGAGCGCGAGGTCGAGCCGCCCCGTCGCCACCCCGTCGAGCAGGCTCTCGGTGAGTTCCTCGCGCAGATAGAGTCGCAAGCGCGGAAAGGCCGCCCGGATCCGGGGCAGCGCCGCAGGCAGGAGATAGGGCCCCGCCGTCGGAATCGCGCCGAGACGCAGCGCCCCCTCGTCGGGGCGCAGATGGGCGGCGGCGATCTCCTCGATCTCGCGCGCGCCGAGGAGCACGCCGCGCGCACGCGCGGCGATCTCGGTGCCGATCTCGGTCATCATCACGCTGCGGCGCGTACGCTCGACGAGTTGCAGGCCGAGCCGCTCCTCGAGCGCCTGCACCCCGGCGCTCAGCGTCGACTGGGTGACATGGCAGCGCTCCGCGGCGCGCGTAAAGTTCAGCTCCTCGGCGAGGATCACGAGAAAGCGCAGCTGGCGCAGGCTGGGCATTGCCGCCCCTTTATTGATACAGTCGATCACAGATACGATTTTTATTTGTTTCAAGAATTTCTCGCAAGGCGCTATCTCCCGGTCAGATCCAGATCAACGGAGGCAAACCATGACCGACATGACCCCGATCGCGATGCCCCGCCTCAACGAGCCGGCGCCCGACTTCGACGCCCCGACCACGCAGGGTCAGAAGCGCCTCGCCGACTACCGCGGCAAATGGCTGGTGCTGTTCTCGCACCCGGCGGATTTCACGCCCGTCTGCACGACGGAATTCATCGGCTTCGCTCGGCGGCAGGAGGACTTCGCCGCGCTCGATGCGGAGCTTCTGGGCCTGTCCATCGACAGCACCCATTCGCACATCGCCTGGGTGCTCAGCATCAAGGAGAAGTTCGGCGTCGAGATCGGCTTTCCGATCATCGCCGATCTGAACATGAAGGTCGCTTCGGCCTACGGCATGATCCAGCCCGGCGCCTCCGACACCGCCGCCGTGCGCGCCACCTTCATCATCGACCCCGAGGGCGTGCTGCGCGCGATGGTCTATTACCCGATGAATGCCGGCCGCTCCGTCGACGAGATCCACCGGCTGCTGCTGGCGCTACAGACGGCGGACGAGAATGCCTGCGCCATGCCGGAGAACTGGCATCCGGGCGATCCCGTGATCGTGCCGGCCCCGAGAACCCCGGAAGAAGCGCAGACGCGCCACGAGGAGGGCTACGACACCGTGGACTGGTATTTCTCCACGCGCCGGCTCTGAGGGGCGCGGCCTGTTGCCGCTGGTACATCGTGCCGCGTTGTATCGGCGGCCCCGGCGCCGATCTCTAGGGCACGGGCCCGCACGCACCGCCCGGCGGGCCCGGGGCCGCTGACATCGAAAGGATGACATCATGGAAGCGCTCGATACCCTGCTGCTGTCGCGCATCCAGTTCGCCGCGAACATTTCCTTCCACATCCTGTTCCCGACGATCACCATCGCGCTGGCCTGGGTGCTGGTCTTCTTCAAGTGGCGCTACAACCGCACCGGCGACTACGACTGGATGCGGGCCTATTTCTTCTGGGTGAAGGTGTTCGCGCTGTCCTTCGCGCTCGGCGTGGTGTCCGGGATCACCATGTCGTTCCAGTTCGGCACCAACTGGCCGGGCTTCATGGAAAGCGTGGGCAACATCGCGGGGCCGCTGCTGGCCTATGAGGTGATCACGGCCTTCTTCCTCGAGGCGGTGTTCCTGGGCATCATGCTGTTCGGGTTCCGCAAGGTGCCGGGCTGGCTGCACACCTTCGCCACCGTGGCGGTGGCGGTGGGCACGCTTTTGTCGGCGTTCTGGATCCTGGTGCTCAACAGCTGGATGCATACGCCGCAGGGCTTCGAGATGCGCGACGGGGTGGCGCATGTCACGAGCTGGATGGAGATCATCTTCAACCCGTCGATGCCCTACCGGCTGATCCACATGCTGCTGGCCTCGGGACTGACGGTGGCCTTCATCATCACCGGCATCGGCGCGCTGCGCTGGCTGATGGGCGATCGCTCGCACGAGCTGCGCAAGACCATGCGCGTCGGCGTGTGGATGGCCGCGCTGCTGATCCCGGCACAGATCTTCATGGGCGACATGCACGGGCTCAACACCCTCGAGCACCAGCCCGCCAAGGTCGCCGCGATGGAGGGTAACTGGGAGACGCGCTCCAACGTGCCGCTGGTGCTCTTCGCCCTGCCCGACGAGGCGGCGCGCGAGAACCGCTTCGAGCTGGCGATCCCGAACGGGGCGAGCCTGATCCTCAAGCACTCCGCCGACGGCGTGGTGCCTGGGCTCAACGACTTCGTCGCCGAGGACGGCACGGTGGAGCATCCGCCGGTGGCGCCGGTCTTCTGGTCGTTCCGGATCATGGTGGGGATCGGCTTTGCCATGCTGGCGCTGAGCTGGGCGGCGGCCTGGGCGATGCGCGGCGGCCGCGATGTCGAGGGGCTGCCCCGTCCGCTGCTGTGGGCCTTCGTGCCGATGGCGCTGTCGGGCTGGGTCGCCACGCTGTCGGGCTGGTACACCACCGAGATCGGGCGCCAGCCCTGGCTGGTGAACGGGGTGCTGACGACCGACGCCGCCGTGGGAGATGTCGCACCCGGCATGGTGATGAGCACGCTGATTTCCTATCTTGTGGTCTATGCCGTTCTGCTCGTCGCCTATATCGGGGTGCTGATCTATCTCACCCGCAAGCAGGCGCAGGGCAATGAGTCCGAGCCGCGCCGCGGCGACGACACCGGCCCCGCAATCAACCCTGTTCCCGCGGAGTGATGCCATGACCCTTTTCGGAGATCCCGCCATCTGGCTGCCGCTGGCCTTCGCGGCGCTGATGGGGCTGTCGATCCTGATCTATGTGATCCTCGACGGCTACGATCTGGGGGTGGGGCTGCTGTTTCCCTTCGCCACCCCGGATGAACGCGACCGCATGGTCGCCGCGATCGGCCCGTTCTGGGACGCCAACGAGACCTGGCTGGTGCTGGCCGTCGGCCTGCTGCTGGTGGCGTTCCCGCTGGCGCATGGCGTGATCCTGACGGCGCTTTACCTGCCGGTGGCGATCATGCTGATCGGGCTGATCCTGCGCGGGGTGTCGTTCGAGTTCCGCGTCAAGGCGCCGGCGCCGCACAAATGGGCCTGGAACACGGCGTTCTTTGCGGGATCGCTCATGACCGCGACATCGCAGGGCTGGATGCTGGGCCTTTACGTGATGGGGCTGGACTACACGGGCGTGAATGTGGCCTTCGCGGCGGCCGCGGCGGTGTTTCTCAGCCTGGGATATGCGCTGATCGGGGCCGCCTGGCTGATCCTCAAGACCGATGGGGATCTGCAGCGCAAGGCGGTGGCATGGGCGCGGCGCAGCATCTGGGGCGTGGCCGCGGGGATCGCCGGGATCTCGGCGGCCACGCCGCTGATGAGCCAGCGCATCTGGGACAAGTGGTTCAGCGTGCCGGAGTTCTTCCTGCTGGCGCCGCTGCCGATCCTGTCGGTCGTGCTGCTGGCGGTGCTGTGGTTCGCCCTGCGCCGGCTGCCCACCGAGGATGACGAATTCGCCTGGCTGCCCTTCACCGCCACGGTGGGGCTGATGGTGCTGGCCTTCGTGGGGCTGGCCTATTCCTTCTACCCCTATGTGGTGCCCGAGCGCATGACGATCTACGAGGCCGCCGCGGCGCCGGGGAGCCTGTTCATCATGCTGATCGGGGTGCTGTTCGTGGTGCCGGTGATCATCGGCTACTCGGCGCTCGCGTACTGGGTGTTCCGGGGCAAGGCGACCGAGCTGCGCTACGACTGACGGCATGCCGGCTGACGGCCGGCGGGGGCGCCGGTCCGGCCTCGGCGCAGATCGCGGTCGCAGCCGGGGCCGATATGGCGGGCGGCTCACCCGCGCAGGACCGCGCCATCGCTTGCGCCGGTTTCGGCCGGTCCGGGCGCGCGGCCTGCGGCAGCACCCAGCCATCATGCACGGCCACGGCAATCGGCATGGCGGGCGCCGGCGCCGGCCCGCTCGCATGCAGCGACAGCGTGCAGTCCGCGGCCACGCGCGGCGCCAGACGCAGCTGCGTCGCGGGCCCCTCGTAGCGGTGCCCGACGATCTCGGCGGCGATGCCGTCGCCGCCTTCGGCAAGCGCGAAGTCGCGGGCGCATCGCGAGGCACCGCGCGAGCGCGACGCGCTGGCGCCACCCGCCCGACAGTCTGTCGATGCGCCTGCTGGCGGGCCCGAACTCGGCGGCGAAGCGGTTGATGACCTCGGTCGTGCCCGAGCGGAAATACTCCACCTCGATCTGCGGGGGGGCTCGCTGAAGGCGGCGACGCGCGCGTCCATCGTCCGGGTCGAGGTGCAGATGACGGGGGAGGCGCCGAGGCCGGCCGCTAGGATCGGGGACGACAGGCGCAGTGGCACAGACTTGCTCCTTTGATCCGTGACACGATGCCGCCCCGGCCCCCGCGGATGACCGTCATGTGACACGGCCCGTACTCAGGCGGCGCGGCAGCCCTGAACCCAGGTCCCGCGCAGGATCGGTGCGCCGGCGCTTTCGGTGAAGCGGATCACGTCGGCGCGCGCGCCCGGGGCGAGGCGGCCGCGATCGGCGAGCCCGGCGGCGGAGGCCTGGGCGGCGATGGCGGCGCGCAGCGGCCG
>SLQD01000253.1 GCA_007131685.1 Paracoccaceae bacterium
GGATCAGCGCGTAACTGCCGCGCGCGCTCACATCGGGGGCGAGCGCCAGCGAAAGGGCGATGATGCCGCCCTCGGCATCGCCCGACAGCGCGAACTGCGCCGCCTGGCTGACATTCTCGCCGTGCACGAGCACGGGCTGAATATCGTCCCAGATCCCCCTGGCGATCAGCGCCTCGCGCGCGCGCATGCCGTAGGGGGCGTGTTCGGGGTTGGCGATGGCGAAGCGGGTGATGTCGCCCGTTGAGAGCATCTCGGCGAGACCGTCGAGCTCGGCGTCGGGTTCGAGCGTCGAGCCATGCGGAGTCATGATCACGACCCGCCCGATGGCGTAGAGATCGCCTTCATCGCGAGTGAAGCCGTCTTCGTGCAGATCGGCGATGAACGCCTCGTCTGCGGCCATGAACATCTCGAACGGGCCGCCCGCGCGGATCTGGCGCGCGAAATTGCCGGTCGAACCCATCGACAGGCGCAGCTCCATCCCCGTCTCCTGCGTGAACCTCTCGGCGATTTCCCCGACGGCGAATTGCAGGTCCGACGCCGCGGCGATGACAGGCGCATCGTCGCGTGCGGCGGCGGGAAGGGCGGCGAGCCCGAGCGCCGCGAGCGCGGCAAGGACGCGGCGGTGGGCGACAGGGAGGGTCATGCGGAACTCCCGATAAAATCTCCGACAGACATGTCACAGGAAGAGCGGCGCGCCGGCAAGGGTTATTTTCCGTCGGGAATATTCCTAAGCAGCGCGCTCAGTTGCGCGATCTGGCTCGCCCCCGCTTCGGCGGCCTCGGCCTCGAAGGCGCGGTAGAGCGCGAGCACGCGGCGTCCGTTCTGCGTCAGCACCGCGCCGCCGACGCCCGGCCCGCCGCGGGTGCTGTCCACGACGGGCTCGCGAAACATCGCGTTCAGCGTTCCGACGAGCATCCAGGCGCGCTTGTAGCTCATCCCCATCTCTCGTCCCGCCGCGGCGATCGACCCGGTCCGCTCGATCCGCTCGAGAAGCTCGGCCTTGCCGGGGCCGATCATCTCGTCCTCGGCGAAGACGATTCGGATGCGCAGACGCGGGAGGCGCGCTTCATCTGGCATGGCAGCCACGTCCCGCGCGATGTCTGAAACGACCACTTGCGCTCATCGACTGGCCCGTGCGGTTTCATGCACCACGCAAGACGGATCGAGCAGGGTCACGGCGGCTTCCAGGCGATTGCGCACGGTCACAGGGTGGCATGCCCGGGCCCGTTCGGCAACTGCCCCGCCCTCACTCGCGTCGCGCGACGCGCAACAGCGGCGAGCTTGCGACAGCCCGCGACAATGTCGAAGCGACATGCGCGGCTCCGCTCGGCGAAAGCGCCTCGCGGGTGACCCTGAGTGTGAGGCAGGATCGTGTCGGCGGGGGAAGGCGTTCCCGCCACCAAGCCCGATGCCGCGCGCCGGGCGGGCGTTCTTCGGGCCCCTCACCCTGTCGGTGCGGCAGCCGGACGGCCGCAGACCCGACGATCATCGCACCGTTCTTGCAAGCGTTTCCGTTTCGCCCGCACCGGGGCCGTGACGCCAACTGCCCGAGGAGTCCCGCGCGTGATCGTCGCTCCGTCGCCGGTTCCGACGCTGGATACCTGCCGGGCTGCGGCACCTGATCGTCGTGGCCCGGAGGGACAGCGGGCAATGCCGGACGAGAAGACCGCCACGAGCTTCATGAGCGTCATCGATACTGCCTGAATCCGACCGTGGGCGCGCGGCCTTCGTGAACCGGACGCGGCACTGTCTTGCCGTAGTATCGGAACCTGTGCGCTCGCCCCTGGAGCCGCACGACTTCAGCGGCCAAGCGACGCCACGCACCAGGATATTCAGGCGGCGGATCGTCGTGACAGAGCAATCAACTCTCTGCCATTGCGTGTCATTCCTGGCTTCGTGGCGCACCGGGGAGGATTCGAACCCCCGACCCCGTGATTCGTAGTCACGTGCTCTATCCAGCTGAGCTACCGGTGCATCACGCGGCGCGGCTTAGCGCCCGTGCGCCGGCTTTGCAAGGGCCAATCGCGCATTTTCCGACAGCGTTCACCGGCCATCCCCGTCAAAGCGCACGGTCGATTTCGGCAGCGTGACGGTGAAGCTCGTCCCGTCGGGGCCGGTTCGCTCGAGATCGAGCCGCCCGCCATGGCCGCGCACGAGCTCGGCGGCGATCGGCAGGCCGAGCCCGACACCGCCCTTGCGCACATTGCCCTGGAACGGCGCGAAGAGATTCGCGCGCGCCTTTTCGGGCAGGCCCGGCCCGGTGTCGCGCACCCGCAGCCACCAGACCTCGTCGCTCTCGCCGGCCTCGATGGTAATGGCGCCGCCCTCGGCCACGGCCTCGATCGCCTGGCGGGCATTGCGCACGAGGTTGGAGACGACGCGGTAGAGCTGTTCGGGGTCGGCGCGCAGAACGAGGGTCGGCGCGATGTTCGTGGTGATCGGCGGCGCCGCATCACCTCCGGCGAGTTGCTCATTCTCGACAACATCCGCGACCAGAGGCGCCAGCGCGATGCGGCTCAGGCGCGGCGGCGGCTCCTCGGCCTTGCCGAAGGCGAGCGTGCTCTCGCACAGCGTCGCCGCGCGCGACAGCGAGGCGACGAGCTTGGGCGCGGCGCGCGCCACGGCCGGATCGTCGCTGTGCTCCATGCGGTCGGCAAAGAGCGATGCGGTGGCGAGAATGTTGCGAAGGTCATGGCTGATGCGCGCCAGCGCGGCGCCGAGCTGGGCGAGGCGCTGGCGCTGGCGCAGCGCGCCGCTCAGCTCGGTCTGCAGGCTGTGCAGCGCCTGCTCGGCCTCGCGCAGCTCGTGCATCCGCGCGGTCGGCGTGATGATGCGCGTCGAGTCCTCGGGGGCTTCGGCATAGGCGGACATGTGGCTGACCACGCGCCGGATCGGCGTGACAAGAAGCCGCTGCACGGCGAGGAAGAGCAGCCCGGCCGTGATCGCGGCGATGATCCCGGACAGGTAGAGGATGCGCAGGCCGTAATCGATCAGCGCCTCGCGCAGCGGGCCGCTTTCGGTCGTGACCTCGATCTGCGTGCCGGCGCGGTGGCCGGGATCGCCGATCACGCGGATGATCCGGTTCTGCGGGTCGAGCATCGCCGCGAAGGCGTCGTTGATCAGCGTCAACGGACCGGCCTCGCGCAGGTCATAGGTGGCGTGCACCGGTTCGGGGATCTCGCGCGCGAGCACCAGTTCGCGCACGTCATCGCGCAGCAGCGCGACGTTGAAAACGCCGATGTCTTCGAGGATCTCCGCCTCGAGCTCGGCCTCGATCATGCCGCCCCCCGCCTCGACCGAAAACGAGGCGATCTGCGCATGCTCGAGCCGGTTCAACAGGTAATCCTCGCGAAACCGCGCCACGGAAGGCGCAAAGATCAGGACCTCGGCGACCATCACGAAGATGATCGTCAGCAGGAGAAACCGACCACTGAGCGAGTTCACGAACATACCTGCCCCCGGCGCGGCCGGACCGGCGAGGACGCCGCTCAACCAACCCGGTCACGCATTTTGTCCGCCTATTAGCAAACACGCGGGCGAAAAAACAGTCACGCCTGCCGCATTGACGGATTTCCGGCAGCGCCGAGGCGAAGACGTTGCGGCCCGCAGGCGCCCCCATCCAGGGCCCGATCCGTGCGACGCATCGCGGACGGCCCCCGCGCTGGGCGCGCGCCGATGGTTCGCCTTCCGGCCCCGGCGGCCGCCCTCAGGGCACCCGCCGGCGCATCGCGCGGATCAGGATCGGAAGCGCCGCAAGCGCCGCGAGACCGAGCAGGGGCAGCAAGACGTGCGGCTCGAATATGATGCCGAGATCGGGCTGTTCGCCGCGGGCGATCACCTCGCCGAGCCCGTTGCCGAGCGAGGTATAGACCAGACCGCCGGGGATGATCCCGATCAGCGTGGTGAGAACGAAGCGATGCGTGCGCACCCCGATCATCGCCGGCACCAGATTGCCCACGAAGAACGGCACCACCGGCACGAGCCGCATCACCAACAGCACCTCCCACTCGTTCTCGCGCAGCGCCGCGGTCAGCCGCGTCACGCGCCCCTGCCCGTCGGCGATACGTGCCGCGAGCCTGTCCCCGAAGCCGACGCGCGCCGCGAGAAACACCGCCACCGCCCCGAGTGTCGCAGCGAGAACAGTGTAGACGACCCCGGGAAACACCCCGAACAGGAATCCCCCCGTCACCGTGCTCACCGCCGCGCCGGGCAGCGAAAGCCCGACGATCACCACATAGGCGAGCATGAAGCCCAGCACCGTGAGCAGGTAATGCGCATCTCGCACCGCGATCAGCGCCTCCTGATGCGTTCGCAGCACCCCGAAATCGAGATGATCGCGCAGAAGGACCGCGCCGGTAAGCGCGCCGAGCGCGATCAGGATGATCGGCAGCCGCCGCAGAACGGCGCGGCGCGGCGCGGGATCGGGGATGCGTTCCATCGGCACTCTCTCGCTTGCCGGCAGACTATGGGGCTGCGGCCGCGCGCCGGCCAGCCCCGTCACGCGGCTTTGATCCGCGGCCGGGGGCCGACGGGTTGCGCCGGGTGCGTTGACTTGCCCGCCGCGCTTGCATAAGGACAGCGCAAAGCGCCGCGCTGCGCCCGAACCCGCAAAACCAAGGATCCGCGCCATGAAACGCACCTTTCAACCCTCGAACCTCGTCCGCAAGCGCCGCCACGGTTTCCGCGCGCGCATGGCGACCAAGGCGGGGCGCAAGATCATCAATGCCCGCCGCGCGCGCGGCCGCAAGAAGCTGTCGGCCTGAGCCGGGCGGCGGTCATCCCGGCCGCCGCGCCGCCGCGGCCCGACGCCGCGCCCCCGCTCGAGACGTTGCGGCACCGGGCGGATTTCCTGCGCGCAGCGCGTGCGCGCCGCCAGGGCATGCCCGGCTTCCTGCTGCAGGCCCGCGCGCGGCGCGATGGAGATCCAGCGCTGCGCGTCGGCTTCACCTGCTCGCGCAAGGTCGGCAATGCCGTGATCCGCAATCGCGCCAAGCGCCGGTTGCGGGCACTCGCGCGCGACGTCATGCCCGCGGCCGGCAAGCCCGGCTGGGACTATGTCCTCGTCGGCCGGCCCGGTGCCACGGTGTCACGCAGCTTCAAGGATTTGCAGGCCGATCTGCACAAGGCGCTGGACGCCGTCCACGCGCATCGCGGTGGTCCGCGCGGATGAGCCCGCTCGCCGCGATCCTTGCGCTGCCGGTGCGGGCCTACCGGCTCGTGCTGTCGCCCTGGGTCGGCCATTACTGTCGCTACCACCCCACCTGCTCGGCCTACGCGCTCGAGGCGCTGGAGCGGCATGGCGGGCTGCGCGGCAGCTGGCTGATCCTGCGCCGGATCGGCCGCTGCCATCCGCTCGGCGGCTACGGCCATGACCCGGTGCCCCCCGCGCACGACGAGAAACCGACGCAGTGACGGAGGCCGCGATGCGCGATCTGACCGATGATATCCCGCCGCTTCTGTCTGGCGCCCCCCGGACGACGGAATTTCGCAAGCTGCGCAAGCGGATCATCCGCGAGACCCGTGCCGCGATCGAACAATACGGCATGGCCGAACCGGGCGCGCGCTGGCTCGTCTGCCTCTCGGGCGGCAAGGACAGCTACACCCTGCTCGCGGCCCTGACCGAGCTGAAATGGCGCGGCCTGCTGCCCGTGGAGCTGCTGGCCTGCAATCTCGACCAGGGGCAGCCGGGCTTTCCATCCACGGTGCTACCCGAATTCCTCGCACGCATGCAGGTGCCGCACCGCATCGAGTACCAGGACACCTATTCCATCGTCACCGACAAGATCCCGCAGGGCCGCACCTTCTGCGCGCTCTGCTCGCGGCTGCGGCGCGGCATCCTCTATCGCATCGCGCGCGAGGAGGGCTGCTCGGCGGTCGTGCTCGGCCATCACCGCGACGATATCCTCGAGACCTTCTTTCTCAATCTCTTTCACGGCGGGCGACTGGCGACAATGCCGCCGCGGCTCGTCAACGAGGATGGTGACCTGTTCGTGCACCGCCCGCTCGCCTTCGTCGCCGAGGCGGATTGCGAGGCCTTCGCGCAGGCCATGGACTACCCGATCATCCCCTGCGATCTGTGCGGCAGCCAGGACGGGCTGCAGCGCCAGCAGGTCAAGGCGCTGCTCGATGACTGGGAGGCGCGCAGCCCGGGGCGGCGGCAGGTCATGTTCCGTGCCCTGATGAACACGCGCCCCTCGCATCTGCTCGATCCGGCGCTGTTCGATTTTGCCGGGCTCGACCGGAGGATTGAATTTTCCGCAAATCCCGAGCGGCAGACCCCGCCGCGTTAACGCGGACCTCACCTCCGCGCCCCTAGTCTGCGGAAGGATCCGGGCGCAGGGAGGACATCATGGGGCGATCGCGGGCGATTCGATGGCTCTTCGCACTGGCGCGGCAGCCCGAGGCGCTCGCGTTCCTGCCGGCGCTGTCACTGGTGGCCTACTGGGCCGGCGGCGAGCGGGCGCTCCTGGTGACGGCGCTCGCCGTGCCGCTTCTGAGCGCCGTCGCCGCGGTGATCGCGGCGCAGGCGCGCGGACGGCCCGGCGGCGCGGTACCGCCGGAGCGACCCGATGCGCCGGAGGATTTCGAGTCCCGCCTCGACGCGATGATCACGCGGGCCGAGGCAGGCAATCAGCGCACGGCGTGCCTGGTACTCCTGATGGACAACGCCGAAGTGCGCGCACGGCGCCTCGGTCCGCGCCGCTGGGCGGAGGCCATGGGGCAGTGCCATCGCGCGCTCGCGGCGGCACTGCGCGACGGGGACGTGCTGCACCGATGCAGCTTCGACGGCTTTGCGGTCGCGCTCGGGCCCTCGCCCCGGATGGATATCGAGGCGGCGCTGCAGATCACCACGCGGCTGCAGGACGCCGTGGCGCGCACCGTCCTCCATTCCGGCGACGCCGCGCGGTTGACGGCCTCGGCCGGCATCTGCCCCGGCGATGCCGCTCCGGAGCCGGGCGCGGCCGCACTCATCGAGGCCGCGGGACATGCCGCGCGGTGCGCCCGGCGGGCCGGGCCGCAGGGGCTGCGCGCATTCTCGACACCGCAGTCGCCCCCGCGCCCCGGCGCCGCCGAGCCGTCGACGCCGGTGCTTTTTCAGCCACGGCTGAGCACCGACACCGGGGCGGTGTCGGGCTTCGCGATCTGCCCGGCCGCGACTGGCACCCTCATACGCTCCGAGGACTGGACGGCCCTGTTGCAGGAAACTCTAACGGCGCTGTCGAACTGGGACCGCGCCTGTGTGCCAGCGCCCTGCGCCATCCTGCCCTGTCCGGCAGGGCTGCTCGAGGATGCGGGGCTGGCCAGCACGCTGGAATGGGAGCTCGATCGCTTCGAAATCGAGCCGGGCCGCATCGCGCTGGCCGTGCTCGCCGGCGCGGTCGCGCCGTCGAGCGCGGGGCGCTATGCACAGGGCCTGGATGCTGTGGCGCGGCTCGGCTGCCCGCTCGAGATTCCCGCGGGCGGGGAAAGCCGCGGGGTACTGCAACGTCTCGCCCGCATCGGAACCGTGCGACTCGTCATCGAGGGAGAACAGGTGCGGCGCATCGAAACCGACCCGGAGCGACGCCGCGCCGTCGCCGTCACGCTGGCAAGTGCCGAGGAAGCCTCCTGCGCCAGTGTCGCGGACGGGGTCGGCTCCGCGGCGGAGCATGCCACCCTCGCCCAGCTCGGCTGCACCGATGTCCAGGGACCCGTCATCGCGTCGCCCATGCCCTTCGCGGAAACGCTCAGCTGGGCCCGAGCGAATGACAGGCGGCTGCAGCGCGTGGTTCGGCTCGGGGATGTGCTGCGCTGAGGCCCTGCGGGGGCGAAAGCACTTGACCTTGACGCGCGCGATCTGTTGAAGCTGCGCGCGACTTTCCAAGGCAAGGGTGGTGATCGCGCATGGACGATCAGAACAGGAATCTCATCCTCGCTACGGCGCTCAGCTTCCTCGTGATCCTGGTCTGGTTCTTCCTGTTTCCGCCCGAGGAGCCACCCGCCGAGACCGAGACCGCCGAAGAGACGGTCGAGGATGCGCCCGGCACCGCCCGCGCTCCGCCCGCCGCCGAGGATGGCGCCGCCGAGGCCGATCCGGTCGCCGAGGCCGAGGAAACCACCGATTACGCCCGCGTCGCGATCGACACGCCGCGCGTCTCGGGCTCGATCTCGCTGCTCGGCGGTCGCGTCGACGACATCGCGCTGCGCGATTACCGCGAGGAGGTGGATGCGGATTCCGACATCGTCCAGTTCCTCAACCCCGTCGACAGCGCCGCGCCCTTCTACGCGCTTTACGGCTGGGCGCCGGGCGGCGCGCTCGGCTTCGACGACGTGCCCGGCGCCAATACCGAATGGGAGGTCGCGGAAGGCGACACGCTGACCACCGAGTCCCCGGTGACGCTGCGCTGGGAGAACGATGCGGGGATCGTCTTCACCCGCATGATCGAGATCGACGAAAACTACATGTTCTCGATCACGCAGGCGATCGAGAACACCGGCGAGGAGGAGATCCGCGCCGCGCCCTACGGCATCGTCGCGCGCCATGGGGAACCCGCGGACCTGACCAACTTCTTCATCCTGCACGAGGGCATGATCCGCGCCGCCGACGGGGAGCTGACCGAGGACAGCTACTCGAATCTGAGGGATTACCGCCTCGACGAGGCCGAGGGCGCGCATACCGAAATCGTCGATGTCGAGAGCAATGGCTGGATCGGCTTCACCGACAAGTACTGGATGGCGACCCTGGTGCCGGAGCCGGGAAGCGGGTTCCGCGCGGCCTCGAAATACGTCCCTTCCGCCGACATCTACCAGACAGAGACCCGCCATCCGACCGTGTCGGTGGCGCCCGGCGAGCGGGCCGAAACACGCTCGATGCTGTTCGCGGGGGCCAAGGAGTGGTCCACGATCCGCGCCTATCAGAACGAGGGCGGGATCGACCGCTTCCTCGACGCGATCGACTGGGGCTGGTTCTTCTTCCTGACCAAGCCGATCTTCGCGATGCTCTACTGGGTCAACGGGATCATCGGCAACATGGGCTGGTCGATCATCGTTCTGACCTTCGTCATCAAGGCGGCGCTGCTGCCTCTGGCGTGGAAGTCCTATGTCTCGATGGCGAAGATGAAGGAACTCCAGCCGGAAATGGAGAAGATCAAGGAGCGCGCCGGCGATGACCGCCAGAAGCTCCAGCAGGAGATGATGACCCTCTACAAGGAGAAGAAGGTCAATCCGGCGGCGGGTTGCCTGCCGATCCTGCTGCAGATCCCGATCTTCTTCTCGCTCTACAAGGTGATCTTCGTCACGCTCGAACTGCGCCATGCGCCGTGGATCGGCTGGATCCGGGACCTCTCGGCGCCCGACCCGTCCTCGATCATGAATCTCTTCGGCATCATGCCCTGGGGCGCACCCGAACCCGGTTCGATCCTGTCGCTGGTCTTCATCGGCGTGCTGCCGATCTTCCTCGGCGTGTCGATGTGGCTGCAGATGCGCCTCAATCCCACGCCGCCCGACAAAACCCAGGCGATGATCTTCAACTGGATGCCCTGGGTATTCATGTTTGTGCTCGGCAATTTCGCGAGCGGGCTGGTGCTCTACTGGATCGCCAACAACGTGATCACCTTCTCGCAGCAATACATGATCATGCGCATCAACGGTCAGACCCCGGATCTGCTCGGCAACATCAAGACGTCGCTCGGCGTCAAGAAGCCGGCCACACCGGCCGCGGCCGGGGCGGCCGCAGCGGCGGGCGAGAGCACGGCGGGCGCCGGCTCCGACGACCAGCCCGCCGCGCAGGGCGAAAGCAGCGCGCAGGAAGCACCCTCCGGGGATGCGTCGCCGGACACGGCCGGCACAGCGCCCTCCGAGGGCCCGGGGACGCCGGCGCCCAAATCCGCCGCGCCGCGCAACACCCCGCCAAGGCCGAAATCGGCCAAGGGCCGCGGTAAAAAGCGGCGCAAGTCGTGAACCCGCCAGCCCGGCTTGCGCATGTCTGCCGGCATCCGATCAAGTCGGTCGGCCACGAGACGCTCGCGGCGGTCACCCTCGCGCCGGGCGCGGCGCTGCCCCATGATCGCCGCTGGGCGGTCGCCCATGCCGAGGCCGGGCTCACGGCCGATCCGGGGCGCTGGATCCCCAAGTCGCAATTCCTGCGCGGGGTGACCGGGCATGCGCTGATGGCGGTGACGGCGCGCTTCGATCCCGCTTCGGCGCGTGTGCGGCTCGCGCATCCGGAGGTGACACAGATCGATGTCGCCCCCGATGATCCGGAGGACGCGCAGCGGCTGCTGGACTGGCTGGTGCCGCTCTGGCCGGCGGATCGCCCGGCACCGCACCGCATCCTGCGGGCGCCGCGCGAGCAGCCGTTCTCCGACATGCCCGCGCCCTATGTCGCGGTGCTCGGGATGGGATCGCTGCGCGCGCTTGGCGCAGTGCTCGGCCGCGGGCTCTCGATGCATCGGTTTCGCGGAAATCTCTGGCTCGACGGGCTCGTGCCATGGGCGGAGTTCGACCTGATCGGGCGCGAGATCGGCATTGGCGAGGCGGTGCTGCGCATCGAGGAGCGGATCACCCGCTGCAAGGCCACCACCGCGAATCCCGAAACCGGCCGCGCGGACGCCGATACGCTCGCCGCGCTCGAGGCCCATTACGGCCATCACGATTTCGGGGTCTACGCCACGGTGCTTCGCGGCGGCACGGTGCGGCCGGGCGATCCGGTGCGGCTGTGAGCCGGCTCACCTTCCCGCTGGCCGAAGCGCCCGACCCCGCCGCGGCCGAACGCGGGCGCAAGCTCTTCGCGGGGCCGGTGGATTTTCTCAAGGGAGTGGTGGCGATGGACGGGCTGCCGCCGGGCGCGCGCATCGAGGTTGCCTTCGCCGGGCGCTCCAATGTCGGAAAATCCACGCTGATCAATGCCCTCACAGGCCGCAACAGCATCGCGCGAACCTCGGGCACGCCGGGGCGAACACAGGAGATCAACTACTTCACGCTCGGCGAGACGCATTACCTCGTCGACCTGCCCGGATACGGCTATGCCAAGGCGCCGCTTGCCGTGGTCGAGAAGTGGCAGGCGCTGCTGCGCGCCTATCTCGCCGGGCGGCCGAATCTGCGCCGGGCCTTCGTGCTGATCGATGCGCGCCACGGCATCAAGCCGCCGGACGCCGAGATCATGGCGCTGCTGGATCAGGCGGCGGTGACGTTCCAGGTCGTGCTCACCAAGGCGGACAAGGTTAAGGCCGCGGCCCGCGACGACGTCCTCGGGCAGGTTCGCGCCGGCCTGCAGGCGCATCCCGCGGCATTTCCGGAGATCGTGCTGACCTCTGCGGCGAAGGGCGACGGCATCGCCGCCTTGCGCGCGATCATCGCGGGGCTCGACTGACGCCGCCCCTTGGCCCCGGCGCGCGGCCGGGCTAACAGGGGGTGACGTTCGAGTGAACCGCCCATGAAGAGACGCAGCAGCATGACCCGTGACTGGATCGCGACCGCCCGCACCCTGTCGGAGGCGCTCCCCTACCTGCAGCGCTATACCGGCGCGATCGTGGTGATCAAGTTCGGCGGCCACGCCATGGGCGACGACGCCGCGATGGAGGGTTTCGCGCGCGACATCGTGCTGATGCGTCAGGTCGGGGTCAATCCGGTGATCGTGCATGGCGGCGGGCCGCTCATCAATGACACGCTCGCCCGGCTCGGCATTCGCTCCGATTTCGTGCGCGGCAAGCGGGTGACGGACCAGACGACCATCGAGGTCGTCGAGATGGTGCTGTCGGGGCGCATCAACAAGCGCATCGCGCAGGCCATCAACGATCAGGGCGGCAAGGCCGTCGGGCTGTCCGGCAAGGATGCCGGGCTGATGCAGTGCGTGCGCGATGCGCCCGAGCTCGGCTTCGTGGGGCAGCCCGGCGCGATCAATACCGAAGTCCTCGAGCGGCTTTTCGATGCCGGGATGATCCCCGTGGTCGCTCCGCTCGGCGCGGGCGCCACGGGCGAGACGCTCAACGTGAACGGCGACACCGCCGCGGGCGCGATCGCCGCGGCCCTGCAGGCCGACCGGCTGCTGCTGCTCACGGATGTCGCCGGGGTGATGGATGCCGACGGCGACGTCATCACCGAGATCGAGCCCGAGCAGCTGCGCGCCCTGACACGTGACGGCATCGTCGCCGGCGGGATGATCCCCAAAACGGAGACCGCGCTCGCCGCGATCGAGGGCGGGGTGCGCGCGGTGGTGATCCTCGACGGGCGCGCGCCCAATGCCTGCCTGCTCGAGCTGTTCACCGAACATGGCGCTGGCAGCCTGATCCGCGCGCCGCGCCGGGGCACGGGATGAGCGCGCCGGGCCTCGACGCGATCGCGCAGGCGGCGCGGGCCGAGGCGCTCGCGGTGCTCGGCGGTTTTCATCCCGGCCCCGGTGACGGCGCGCCCTCGGGCACCGGCACGCTTCTGCTGCTCGGCCCGGCCGAGCCCGGCTTCTGGCGCCATGTCCGCGCCGCTCCCGAATTCGGCAACGGCGCGCCGGATCCGCTCGACCGCTGGTCGCGCCGGGTCATCGATGCGCTGGCGGAGCGGTTCGGGGCGCGCGCGCTCTACCCCTTCGGCGGGCCGCCCTGGACTCCTTTCCAGGCCTGGGCGCTGCGCAGCGGGCGGGCCTGGGAGTCGCCGGTGAGGCTTCTGGTGCATGACACGGCCGGATTGCTCGTCTCGTTTCGCGGCGCGCTCGCGCTCACCGCGCGGCTCGCGCTGCCCGAACCGCCCGCCGCCGCCCCCTGCGCCGGCTGCGCCGAGCGCCCCTGCCTGACGGCCTGCCCCGCCGGGGCGCTCGACGCGGAGGGCTACGACGTGCCCGCCTGTCGCGCCTTCCTCGACACGCCGGCAGGGTCGGACTGCATGGAGCTTGGCTGCGCCGTGCGCCGGGCCTGCCCGGTGAGCCGGGGCTATGCGCGCGATCCGGCACAGTCGGCCTATCACATGCGCCGGTTTCACCCGGCATGACGTGCCACCTGATCCTCACGCGGCACGCGAAATCCGGCTGGGACGACCCGGCGCTGGCAGACCATGACCGGATCCTGAGCGCACGCGGGCGCGCGGCCGCGACCCGGCTCGGGCGCTGGATCCGCGCCGAGGGGTATCTGCCCGATGCGGCGCTGGTCTCGAGCGCAGCGCGCACGCGCGAAACCTTCGCGCGCATCGCGGCCGAATTCGCGCAGCCGGTGCCCGAGACGGTCGTCCCGGCACTGTATCACGCCGGGCCGGACACGATGCTGCGGGTTCTCGAGCAAGCGCAGGGAACCCGCGTGATGCTTGTCGGCCACAATCCGGGCATCGCGGAGCTCGCCGCGCAGCTCGTGGCGGATCCGCCCGCCCATCCGCAGTTTGCGCGCTACCCGACCGGCGCAACGCTCATCGCACGGTTCGACATCCCGGAGCTGACCGCCTTGCGCCCGGGTTGCGGGACAGTGGTGGATTTCGTGGTCCCGCGCGAACTCGACGCGGCCGGTCAGCGAAACGGAAGCGCATAGAGCAGCCCGCCATCGGCCCATTGCGCATTGAGCCCGCGCGCGAGGCCGATCTCCGTTTCGGCGCCGATCGTGCGCGCGAAGATCTCGCCGTAATTTCCCGACGCCGCGATGGCGCGGCGCGCCCAGGCATCGTCGAGGCCGAGCCGCTCGCCGAAATCCTCGGCCGTGCCGAGCAGGCGGTTGATCTCGGGCATGTCGGTCTGGCCCCGCAGCTCGTCGATGTTTTCGCTGCTCACGCCGAGCTCTTCGGCGGCGATCAGCGCGTTCAACGTCCAGCGCACCACGCGGGTCCATTCGGGATCGTCGTCGCGAGTGACGGGGCCGCGCGGGGCCTTGGAGATCACTTCGGGCAGAATGACATGATCCGAGGGATCGAAGAAATCCGCGCGCATCGCCGCAAGCAGTGTCGTGTCGGCGGTGTAGGCCTCGCAGTCCTCGGCGATATAGGCCGCACGCGCCGCGTCGCTGTCCTCGACGCGCACCGGATCGTTCTCGAGATCGCTGCCGAAGTAGTCGGCCAGGTTGCGCTCGTCCATGCTGTCGGCGCGCACGCATATCTCGAGATCGTACAGATCGCGCGCCGAGGTGATGCCGCTATCGCGGCGGATCATGAAACCCTGCCCGTCGCGATAGCTGATCGCGGCGAATTCGAGCCCGCGACCGACATCATTGTCGAAGGTCCATTTGGAGTCGCCGAGGACCAGGTCGATATCGCCGAGCTCCATCATCTCGCGGGGGTGCTCGTTGATACCGCTCACGAACTCCACCGCCTCGGCATCGTCGAGCACCGCCGCCGCGATTGCGCGGCACAGCGCGACGTCGAACCCGCGCCAGTGACCGTCATGCGCCTGCTCGGCGAACCCCTTCTGCTCGGTCGAGAAGCCGCAACGCAGCTCCCCACGCTCGCGCACATCGTCGAGAGTCGATGCCGATGCGGCACCTGCAGACAGGAGAGCGGCGGCAACCGCGCCGAAGAGTCTGGTGCTGTGCATGCGTCCTTTCCGGATCCTGCCCGCCACGCGCGCCTGCCACGGCGCGTGCACGGGCGTCAGAAGCTGTCGCAGGTCCGCCCTGCAACCCCCTGCAACTCTGGGCCGATCCGAGGCTCGGCGTCAAGGGTGGGCGATGTTTCGCTCATTCACGAATCACCCCCGGCGCCCGCGCCCGCGCCCGCGCCCGCGAGATGCAGGAAGCGCTCGGCGCGCAGGAAGGCCGTGCGCTTGTGCGCGGCCGCCGCGTTGGCCTCGTCATCCTCGCCCCATTGCGCGATCTGCCAGCGCTCGTCGAGGCGGGCGACCTCCCAAAGGTCTTCGGCCCCCTCGCGCCGCGCCGCGATCGCGAGGCCGATCACGAGCGAGCCCGACAGTGCCACCAGCTCGTCGAGCGCAAC
Organism: Paracoccaceae bacterium; assembly: GCA_007131685.1. Lineage (GTDB taxonomy): Bacteria > Pseudomonadota > Alphaproteobacteria > Rhodobacterales > Rhodobacteraceae > Alkalilacustris. Next base: position 14,875 of record SLQD01000253.1, read on the forward strand.
GAGTTCGAAATCGGAATGCGCGGCGACATGGCGCTCGAGCGCGTCGAGGCTTCGCGCCGGTTGCGCGACCGGGATCACCCCCTGTGTGACCTCGAGCCGCGCGCCGAGCGCCGCGGCCGCCCAGTCGAGAAGCGGGTCCCACGCCGCCGCCTGGCGCGCGCGCAGCGCCTCGGGCTCCGCGGCCCGGTAGCACAGAAGATCGGTCCCGCCAAAGGTCGCCAGCGTGCGGATCACGGCGTCACGCTGCGCGGCGACCTTGTCGATGGCGCTGTTGGCGGCGCGGGTGGCGGGCATCGCGTCGGGATCGATGCGCTCGCCCTGCGCCCGCCATTCGGCGGCGATCTCCTCGGCGAGGGGCGCGGTCGGCACCACGAGCGGCGCGCTGGCCGGGGTGCGCACCGGGCGCCCATCGAGCTCGACGGTATAGCCCGTCCCGGCGGCCACCGCGCGCGCCTCGTCCCAGAACCGTCGTGGCGCCCATTCACTCATCCGCCAGCTCCTCCAGCGCGCGCGTCAGCGCCGTCGCATCGCGCAGCACATCGCGCGCGCCCGCCGCCCGCAGCCGCGCCGCGTCGTGATATCCCCAGCGCACGCCGAGCCCGCTCAGCCCCGCCATGCGCGCCATCTCCATATCGTATTCCGTATCGCCGATCATCACCGCCCTCGCCGCCTCGACGCCGGTCTGCGCGAGCGCGGCGCGCAGCATCGCCGGATGCGGCTTGGACGGGTGATCGTCGGCGACCTGCATCGTGAAGAACCGCCCGTCAAGCCCGTGCGCCTCCAGAAGCGCGTCGAGGCCGCGGCGCGACTTGCCGGTGGCGATGCCGAGCAGGGTGTGATCCTGCCCGGCCAGCGCGTCGAGGAGCGCGCGCATGCCGGGATAGAGCGGCGGCAGCGCGCCCGAGTCGCGCAGGCGGGCGAAATGCGCGCGGTATCCCGCCGCGAGGGCGGCGCGCCGCGCCTCGTCGAGCTCGGGCCCAAGGCGGTGCAGCGCCTGCGGCAGGGACAGCCCCACGATCGAAAGGATCGCCGTATCGGCCGGCGGCGCGAGCCCCAGATCCCCATAGGCCCCCCGCATTGCCGCACAGATCTCGCGGCGGCTGTCGACGAGCGTGCCGTCCACATCGAAGACGATCAGCCGCAGCCTCATGGCCCGGCCTCGAAGGGATCGGCCGGCACATCTTCGGGCGACCAGCCGAAGGTCCGCCAGCTTCGCGCCATATGCGCAGGCATGGGGGCGGTGATGGAAAGGGGGGCGCCCGTAACCGGGTGCGACAGGCTCAGGAACCGCGCATGCAGATGCAGCTTGCGGCTGATCTCGCCGCCGAGCTGCGCCCCCCAGCCGGCCGAGTCCTTCTCCTGACCCGAGCCCCCATACTTGCCGTCGCCCACGATCGGATGGCCGAGCTCGGCCATGTGCGCGCGCAGCTGGTGCGTGCGCCCCGTCACCGGCACGAGCGCCACCCAGGCGGCCCGCGTCGCAAGCGTCTCGAGCACGGCGAAATCGGTGGTGGCGCGCCGCGCGCCCGGGGTATCGGCGACGGCGTCGGGGGGCAGGCAGCGCATCTTCTCGCCCTCGCCCTTCGCGCCGCGCCCCGGCGCCTTGACGAGGCCGTAGCGGATCGTGCCCATGCGCGGCTGCGGCACGCCCGCGACAAGCGCCCAGTAGATCTTGCGCGTGGCACGGCTGCGAAACGCCTCCGCGAGACGGCGCGCCACGCGCGGCGTGCGCGCGAGCAGCATCACGCCCGAAGTGTCGCGGTCGAGCCTGTGCACGAGGGCGGGCTTGTCCTTGTAGCCGAAGCGCAGCGCCTCGGCGAGCGCGTCCACATGGCGCCCGCCAACCCCGCTGCCGCCCTGGCTGGGCAGCCCCGGCGGCTTGTTGAGCGCGATGATGTGCTGATCGTGCCACAGCACCGCGTCGCGGATCAACGCGGCGTCCGCGTCGCTCATGACGGCGCCGGGTGCGGGCGCCGGCGCTTCCGGCAGCGGCGGCAGGCGCAGGTTCTGCCCGGCGGCGAGCCGCGCGGCGGGTTTGACGCGGCCGCCATCGAGGCGCAGCTCGCCCTTGCGGCACATCTTCTCGATCCGCCCCTGCGTGAGCTGCGGATAGTGCCGGCGCAGCCAGCGGTCGAGCCGTTGCTCGGCATCTTCGGCGCCGAGCGTGATGGTGCGCACCCCGCTCATGCGGCGGCGCTCGGACGACGGAAAACGGGCGGGGCGTGCATGGGCGCGTGTGTTTCGCGCCGGTTGCGCTTTGTCAAGCGCCGCCGCGACGGGCGCGCAGCTTCGCGAACCAGTCGAGCCGCTTGCGCAGCTCGCGCTCGAAACCGCGCTCGGGCGGCTGGTAGAACTCGGCCCGCGCCATGCCCTCGGGAAAGTAATCCTGCCCCGAGAATGCATCCTCGGCATCGTGATCATAGGCATAGCCTTCGCCGTAGCCCTGCTCCTTCATCAGCCCGGTCGGCGCGTTGAGGATGTGCCGCGGCGGCGGCTGCGAGCCGGTCTTCGCAGCGAGCGCGCGCGCGCCCTTGTAGGCGGCGTAGACGGCGTTGGATTTCGGTGCGAGCGCCAGATGCACCACGGCCTGCGCGAGCGCGAGCTCGCCCTCCGGGCTGCCGAGCCGCTCATAGGTCTGCCAGGATTGCAGACAGAGCGCCTGCGCCTGGGGATCGGCCAGGCCGATATCCTCCACCGCCATGCGGGTGAGCCGCCGTGCGAGAAAGCGCGGATCCTCTCCGCCCTCCAGCATGCGCGCGAACCAGTAGAGCGCCGCGTCCGGGTCCGAGCCGCGCACCGATTTGTGCAGCGCCGAGATCAGGTTGTAATGGGCATCCCCGGATTTGTCGTATTGCGCCGCGCGCCGGCGCAGCCGCGCGGCGAGCCCGGGCGCATCGAGTGGCGCCGCGAGCCGCCACGCCATGACCTGTTCGACGAGATTGAGCAGCGCGCGCCCGTCGCCATCGGCCATCCCGATGAGCGCCGCACGCGCGTCGTCGGTCAGCGGCAGCGCGGCCGCGAGCTCGACCTCGGCGCGCGCGGCGAGTCGCTCGAGATCGTCCGGCGCGAGCCGCTGCAGCGTCACCACCTGCGCGCGGCTGAGAAGCGCGGCATTCAATTCAAATGAAGGGTTTTCCGTTGTGGCACCGACCAGCACGATCGTGCCATCTTCCATGTGAGGCAGGAAACTGTCCTGCTGTGCCTTGTTGAACCTGTGAATCTCGTCGACGAAGAGAAGCGTTCCCCCGCCCCCGTCGTGCCGCAACCGCGCCGCCTCGAAAAGCTTCCGCAACTCCTGGACACCCGTGAAGATGGCACTGACCTGCGTGAAACGCATTCCCGCGGCATCGGACAGCAGCCGGGCGATGGTGGTCTTTCCGACACCGGGCGGTCCCCAGAGAATCAGCGAGGACAGGCTCCCCGCGGCGAGCATGGCGCCGAGCGGGCCGTCGGGTGCGAGCAGCGCCTCCTGGCCGATCACCTCGTCGAGGGCGCGCGGGCGCAGCCGATCCGCGAGCGGACGCGGCGCGCCCCCGGCTGTGGCGGGTTCGGCGGTGTCGAACAGGTCGCTCATGGCGGCATATTATGTGCGGGCGCGGCGGATGGAAATGGCTGCCGCGCCCGCGAAGGCGCATATGGATGCGCGTGCAGGGTGCCGATGTTCTGGCGGTAACCTCGATCCTTCGGACTCAGTGCAGGTTGGAAGTCAGGTCAAACCAGACGCACTGATTGCGGGCACCGTCAATCGTCATCATCCGGCCCGCCGCCGTGCCCTTCACGCCATGCGGCGTCAGCCAGCGTGGCCAGATCGACGGCACCAGCCCGAGCAGCCACGTGGCGCCATGCTCGCGCGCAGCGCTCATGGTCTCTCCGAGGAGCCTGTTGTGAACCTCGTAGCGCTGACGGTGGGGGGTGTTGCGCGCCACGAAGATGCGCGACGTCTCCCAGATGTGATCCGCGACCGGCGCCTCGTCATAGAGGAGATCCTGCGGGATCGTATCCAGAAGCCCGCGCTGGGCATCCCGAATCATGTAGGAGTAGATGCCGCAACGCGCCGTGGTCGGCGTCAGCCGAATGCCCGCGAGCACCTGGCCGAACTCGTGCACGGCGAGCCACCTGCTCGCCGGCGTGTCGTACTGGTCGTACTCCATTCCGAGCGCCTGCGGCAGATCCCACTTGTTGCCGACGATAAAGGACTCGCGACGGGCGCGAAAAAGATTGGCGAAAAGCTCGCCATGGTTGTGCATGTTTTCGAACGAGAGCGTCGTGATTTCCATTTTGGGTCTCCTTGCTGGGTTGAAAAACTGACACCCTGCGCCGGAGGAGACGTGACACTCAGAGCAGCCGGGCATCCTTCGCACGCTGAACGGCCTCGGCTGTCGTACGGGCAAGCAGTTTCTGCCTGACCGACAAGAGACGTGCCTTGAGCGCGCTTTCGGATATGTTGAGTTTGGCGGCTGCGGCCGCGTGACGATCTCCCGCCGCTATCAGGCGCAGGGCTTCGACTTGAGCCTTCGTGAGGCTCTCCGGGGGCTCCGTGACGTCGTGGAGACGCCGGACGCTCGCCGCGACTGCGTCAATCTCTGCGTCGACGAACTCACGGTCGGGCCTTGCGGCACCGCCGATCGTGCGCGAACCGAGCGGACCACAGGAAATCGCGACGCCGTATTTCAGGCCATACTCGGCGGACTGAGCCATGATGCCGAACGGATCGGGAATCTCGATCTCGCTCCAGCGGCAGGACCCCGTGGTCGAGAATCCCCAGGCAACGAGCGGGTCTCGCAAAAGATAACCGCTGGAGGTGTAAATATCGATCCAGGCGGGCGGGTAGGTCTGAAAAACCATCAATGGTGCGGCAAAGCGAATGTGCAGGCCGAGTGAGTATCCGCTCGGCGCCAAATTCGAGAGCTTCTCCAGCTCGCGATCTATATCTTCAGTCGCACTCATTCTTTTTTTACCCCCGTGGTGCACGTCAACCTTAACCAGAGGTAAAGGCTCGCACAACACGCATTAGGGTAAACGTCACGTAAGCGGCGGCAAGCAGCGCGACCCTTCAGCGCAACGAGATCCGCGCCGCTGCGCCGCCCCCGAGGCGCGGGAGATCCGGTATCAGGAGCGCCGGGTCGCGCTCATCGGTGCGGCGCTTCGTCCTCATCCTCCTCATCGTCGTCGCCGTCGCGCGGCTCCGGGTCCGGAAGATTGAAGAAACTCTCGGCGTCACTGTAATCGGCCGCGGGCGCCGGCTCTTCCTCGCCCGCCGCCTCGCGCTCGCTGAGCGAGAAGTTCTCGAGGCCGGCGATCGAGGCGGGCATCCGCGGCTCATCGTCCATACCGAGCGCCTGCTCGGTCGAGACCAGCTTGCGGCGCTCGTCGTCCGACATCACTTCGCCGGCCTCCTCCTTGCGCCGGGAGGCCTTGTGCACGGCCGCGTCGAGCTCGCTCTGCTTGCAAAGCCCGAGCGCGACCGGGTCGACGGGCTGGATGTTGTTGATGTTCCAGTGCGTGCGATCGCGGATCGACTGGATCGTGGGCTTCGTGGTGCCGACCAGCCGGCCGATCTGCGCGTCGCTGAGCTCGGGATGGAACTTCACCAGCCACAGGATCGCCGCCGGGCGCTCCTGACGCTTTGAAAGCGGCGTGTAGCGCGGCCCGCGCCGCTTCTCCTCGCCCGCCGCCGCCGGGTTGTATTTCAGCCGCAGCCGATAGGCCGGGTCCGCCTGGCCCTTCTCGATCTCGATCGGGTCGAGCTGGTTGTTGGCGACGGGATCGAAGCCCTTGACCCCCGCGGCGACATCGCCATCGGCGATGCCCTGCACCTCGAGCTCGTGCAGGCCGCAGAAATCGGCGATCTGCCCGAAGCTCAGCGTGGTGTTGTCCACCAGCCAGACGGCTGTGGCCTTGGGCATCAGGGGCGCATTGCTCATTCTCGGTCTCCAGTCAATCGGGGCCGCCGGCCGGAAAAAACGGCTGCGGGCGGACCCGCCTGGCGGCGCTTTCAGGGGTTGGCGCTTGTATAAAGGTGTGTCGCGGTGCTGAAAAGGATAAATCCGCAGCCCGACGCCCGGACCGGCTCAGCCCTCGTCGCGCCAGCGGTTGACCATCGGGTACCGCCGGTCGAGCCAGAAGGCGCGCCGCGTCAGCCGCGTGCCGGGCGCGGACTGGAAGCGCTTCCACTCGGAGGTACAGAGCAGCCGCTCCACCGCCTTGACCGTCTCGCGCGCATGCCCCTCGGCAACGAGATCGGCCACCGCCGCGTCGCGGTCCACCAGCCCCTCGAGGATCGCGTCGAGCGTGTCATAAGGGGGCAGGCTGTCCTCGTCGCGCTGCCCGGCGGCGAGTTCGGCGGAGGGCGGCTTGGCCACCACCCGCTCGGGGATCACGGCCCCGTCCGGCGCCGCCATCCAGGGCCGGTGATGGGCGTTGCGCCAGCGGCAGGTGGCGAAGACCCGCGTCTTGTAGAGATCCTTGATCGGGTTGTAGCCGCCATTCATGTCGCCATAGATCGTCGCGTATCCCACCGCGAGCTCGGACTTGTTGCCTGTCGTCAGCAGCATCTCGCCGAACTTGTTCGACAGCGCCATGAGCATCAGCCCGCGCAGCCGCGACTGGATGTTTTCCTCGGTGACGTCGGCTGCGCGCCCGGCGAAGAGGGGCGCAAGGGTGTCGGCGATCGCGGCGCGCGCGTCATCAATGGCCAGCTCGTCGAGCGGGCAGCCCAGGTTTTCGGCCACGGCCGCGGCATCCTCGAGCGACTCGCGGCTGGTGAATTCCGACGGCATCAGCACGCAGCGGACATTCGAGGGGCCCAGCGCATCCGCCGCGATCGTCGCGACGAGGGCGCTGTCCACGCCGCCCGACAGCCCGAGAAGCACCTTCCCGAAGCCCGATTTGCGAAGGTAATCGCGCGTGCCCTCGACCATGGCGCGGTAATCGAGTTCGAGCACGTCGCCCAGCACCGCGCGCGCGCCCGGGACCGCCCGCCAGCCCTGCCCGTCATCCTCGAAATCGACATGCGCGATCGCCTCGTCGAAGGGTGGCAACTGCACCGCCAGCGCCCCGCCCGGATTGAGAACGAAGCTCGCCCCGTCGAAGACCTGGTCATCCTGCCCGCCCACCATGTTGAGATAGACGAGCGGCAGCCCCGTCTCGACGACCCGGGCGACCATATGGCCCATCCGCGTGTCGTGGCGCCCGCGCGAATACGGCGATCCGTTGGGCACCACGAGCAGCTCCGCACCGGACTCGGCCTGCGCTTCGGGGACATCCTCGCTCCAGGCGTCCTCGCAGATCGGCGTGCCGATGCGCGCCGGGCCGATGCCGTAGGGGCCGCTGATGTCGCCGGGCGTGTAGAGGCGGCACTCGTCGAAGACCGAGTCGTTGGGCAGCATGTGCTTGCGCAGCACCACATGGACGCGCCCGTCCTCCAGAACATGCCAGGCGTTGTAGAGATGCCCGCCCTCGCGCAGCGGCCCGCCGATGCCGATGGCCGGGCCGTCGGCGCATTCGGGGGCGAGCGCCTCGATGGCGCGCATCGCGTGCTCGGCGAAGGCGGGCTTCATCACGAGGTCCTGGGTCTGGTAGCCGGTCACGAACATCTCCGGCAGCGCGAGCATGTCCGCCCCCGCCGCGCGCGCCTCGGCCCAGGCCTCGCGGGCGCGGTCCGCATTGGCGTCGATGGCGCCCACGGTCGGGTTGAGCTGTGCCAGGGTCAGTCGGAATTGTCGTGCCATGCGCGCTCCCGTTTGGCCTTGTCTTAGCAGACTGCGGGGCGAGGAAAAGTGCGGCCGCGAAACTCTTGCCAGCCGCCGGGGGGTCGCCTAACCTCGCGTCCGGCCCGGCCGGCCGGGCCGGCTCGATGCGCGATGGCGGAACCGGGGGGACATGGTGGCAGGCATTGACAGGCGCGGGCTTCGACGGGGCGCGGGGTTCTTGGGGCTCGCCCTGACCGGGTTCGCGACGGCATCGCTGGCGCAGACGGATGATGAGGTCGTCACCCGGCAATACGACGATGGCGGCATCTACGAGGGCACCTTTCGCGACGGCGTCCAGCACGGCGAAGGCACCTACACGCTGCCCGGCGGCTTCGAATACACCGGCGAGTGGCAGGACGGCGAGATAACCGGCGAGGGCCGCGCCACCTATCCCGACGGCGAGATCTACGAGGGCGACTTCGTCGAGGGCCGCCCGCACGGCACCGGCCGCATCACCTTCACCGATGGCAGCACCTACGAGGGCGACTGGGTCGAGGGCCGCATGACCGGCGAGGGCGTGCAGGTCTATGCCGACGAGGTGCGCTACGAGGGCGGCTTCGAGGATGGCCGCCCGTCTGGCGAGGGGGTGCTCGAGCGCCCCGATGGCTACCGCTACGAGGGCGGCTGGGTCGAGGGCGAGAAGCAGGGCGAGGCCACCATCACCTATCCCGACGGCGCCGTCTTCGAGGGCAGCGTCGCGGCCGGCAAGCCGGAGGGCAGCGGCCGGCTCACAGGCCCCGACGGCATGGTCTACGAGGGGGACTGGGCCGAGGGGCGCATCCATGGCGAGGGTCGGCTCGAGGAGCCCGACGGCGACGTCTACGAGGGCGAATTCGCCAACGGCCAGCGCAGCGGCGAAGGCCGCGTCACCTATGCCGACGGCTCCGTCTACGAGGGAGAATTCGCCGACGACACCCGTCACGGCGAGGGCGAATACCGCCGCGAGGACGGCTTCGAATATGTCGGCGAATGGGTCGAGGGCCGCATGGAGGGCGCGGGCCGCGCCGTCTACCCGGACGGGGCCGTCTACGAGGGCGGCTTGCGCGACGGTCGCGCCCATGGCACCGGCGCCATCACCTATCCCGACGGCTCGACCTACGAAGGCGGCTGGGTCGACGGCATCATCGAGGGCCGGGGCCGGGCGGAATACGCGGACGGCATCGTCTATGAGGGCGACTTCGCCGATGGCCGCGCCCATGGCGAGGGCGTGATGACCTATCCCGACGGCTCCAGCTACGAGGGCGGCTGGCGCGCCGGCGAGCGTCACGGCACCGGCATCGCCGTCTTCGAGGATGGCAGCACCTATGAGGGCGACTTCGTCGAGGGTGTGCGCGAGGGCGAGGGCGCGCTCGCGACGGCGCGGGGCTTTCGCTACGAAGGCGAATGGCGCGGCGGCGAGATGCACGGCCAGGGCGTGGCCTTCTATCCGGGCGGCGACATCTACGAGGGCAGCTTCCGGGCCGGCGTGCGGCACGGCTTCGGCACGTTGCGCTACGCCGATGGCAGCGAACAGAGCGGAATCTGGGAGGCTGGCCGGCTCGACGACGCGGACGCGCCCGCCCAGCCCGGCGCCCCGGCTCCGCCCGACGATCCGGATGCCCCCGAAACCGCGGCGCCCGAGGCGGACACCGCCGCGCCCGACGAGGCGCAGTCCGGCGAGCCCGATACCGATTGAATGCGCTCAGACCACCTCGCCCGCCGCGAGGCGGGCACGCAGCGCCGCGGCCTCGGACAGGATCGTCGCGCGTCGCTGCGGGTCCATGCGCTCCCAGTTGCGATAGATCTGCGCCATGCGCGGATTGCGCGCGAAGCGGTCGCGATGGCGGTCGAGGAAATCCCAGTAGAGCAGGTTGAACGGGCAGGCCCGCGGCCCCGTCCTGTCGCGCACGCGGTAGTCGCAGGACTTGCAGTAGTCCGACATCCTGTCGATGTAAGCCCCTGACGAGACGTAAGGTTTCGATCCTACCGCGCCGCCGTCGGCGAATTGCGACATGCCGATCACATTGGGCGCCTCGACCCATTCATAGGCATCGGCATAGACGGCGAGATACCACTCATGCACCGCCGCCGGGTCCACCCCGGCGAGCAGCGCGAAATTGCCCGTCACCATCAGCCGCTGGATGTGATGGGCATAGGCCTCGCGCCGGGTCTGGCCGACCACTTGCGACAGGCAGTTCATCCGCGTCGGCGCACCCCAGTAGAGCGGCGGAAGCGGCGCCTCGTGGCCGAGTTCGTTACGCGCGGTGTAGTCCGGCCCCTCGAGGAAATACGTCCCGCGCATGAATTCGCGCCAGCCGAGAATCTGGCGGATGAATCCCTCGGCCGAGTTGATCGGCACGCGGCCGGAGCGATACGCGCTCTCCGCCGCCTCGCAGACCTCCCGCGCGCCGAGCAGCCCGGCATTGAGATAGAGCCCGATCACCGCGTGGTTGAGAAACCCGTCCGATTGCAACATCGCGTCCTGGTAGGCGCCGAATTCCGGCAGGCCATGCGCGATGAAGTGATCGAGCGCGGCAAGCGCCCCGTCGCGGTCGGTGGCAAACCAGAAATCGTCGAGATCGCCGAAATGGTCCGCGAAGCGTCCGGCGACGAGATCGATCACCTCGCGCGTCACCGCGTCCGGCGCATGGCGCAGCGGCCCCGCGCGCAGCAGGTCGTCGCGGGCGGGCTTGCGATTGTCGTGATCGAAGTTCCACTTGCCACCCGCCGGCGCGTCACCATCCATCAGGAAGCCGGTCTCGCGGCGCATCACGCGGTAGAAATGCTCCATCCGGCGGCTCTTGCGCCCAGCGGCCCAGTCCGCGAAGCGCGCATTCGCGCACAGGAAGCGATCATCGGGAATCTGGCGCGCCGTGAGCGGCACCTCGTCGAGCGCATGGATCAGCCGCCACTCCCCCGGCTCGGTGGCGATGACCGCGCCGGCGCCGAACTCCTCGGCCCGGCGCAGCAGTTCGCCGGTGATGGAGCCGGAATTGTCGGGATCGTCGAGCTGCGTATAGGCCACGCGCCAGCCCTGCCCGCGCAGCCGCGCGGCGAATTTGCGCATTGCGGCAAGGACAAAGGCGATCTTCCTGGGGTGATGGGGCGCATAGGTCGCCTCCTCGGCCACCTCCGCCATCACCACCAGGTCGCGCGCCGGATCGGCGGCCCGGAGCGCGGCAACACCCTCGCCGAGCTGATCCCCGAGCACCAGCACCAGCCGCGGCGCGCTCACCACGGGATCGCCGCGCCGGAGTAGTCGAAGAAGCCGCCCGTTTGCGCCGGGGTCAGCGACCCCGCGATATCGACGAGACGCTTTGCGGCGTTATCCGGCGCCACGGTGGGATGCCGGCCGGCGTATTTCGCGGTGAGCGGCGTCGCCACCGTGCCGGGGTGCAGCGCGGCGACCACGGCCTCGGGGTGCGAGCGCGCGATCTCGATGGCGCCGGTGTGCAGGAGCTGGTTGAGCGCGGCCTTCGCGGCGCGGTAGCCATACCAGCCGCCGAAACCGTTATCGCCGATCGAGCCCACGCGCGCCGACAGCGCCGCGAAGACCGCCCTGCCCTCGCGCGGCATCAGCCTCGGGGCGTGGCGCATCACCAGCGCGGGGCCGATGGCGTTGAGCGCGAACTGCGCCATCAGCGCCTCCGCGTCGAGCTGCCGCAGCGCCTTCTCCGGCCGCCGCCCACCGATCTCGAGCGCGCCCGTCGCCACGAAGATCAGCTCATACGGCCCGTCGAGCGCGCCGAGATGCGCCGCGACCGATGCGCCATCCGTCACGTCGAGCCCGTCACCGCTGCGCGAGAGCGCCGTGACCTGCGCACCGCGCGCCGCCAGTTCCGCCGCCAGCGCAGCGCCGATACCGCCCGATGCGCCGATCACCAATGCCCGCGAAAATGCCACCATGTCGCCCTCCGTTACCGCCCGCGAGCTAGGCGGGACCCGGCACGCGTCAATTTGCCCTTTCATTGCCCGCGCGGCTTGCTTATCTTCGCGCCATGGAACGGATTGCCGATACCCTGATCCAGCGCGCATCCAGGCGGCCGGGCGGATTCCCGGCGCTCGGGCTCCTTAGCGGCCTCTGAGCGTGCCTTCGGGCGCGGCGCTCAGGGGTATTCACGCGCCCGCCGGCAAATCCAGCGACCAACCGCGAGACATCACCATGACCCAGAGCCCCGAACAGGACCGCGTCCTGATCTTCGATACGACACTGCGCGACGGCGAGCAGTCCCCGGGTGCGACCATGTCGCATGACGAGAAGCTCGAGATTGCGCAACTGCTCGACGAGATGGGCGTGGACATCATCGAGGCGGGCTTTCCCATCGCCTCGATCGGCGATTTCGAGGCGGTGCGCGACATCGCCAAGGTCGTGCAGAACGCCACGGTCTGCGGCCTCGCCCGCGCCAACGCGACCGATATCGACCGCGCCTGGGAGGCGGTGCGCGAGGCCCGCAGCCCGCGCATTCACACCTTCATCGGCACCTCGCCGACCCATCGCGGCATCACCGAGCTCGACATGGACGCCATGATCGAATGCATCCACGAGACGGTGACCCATGCGCGCAACCTGTGCGACAACGTTCAGTGGTCGCCCATGGACGCCACCCGCACCGAGCGCGATTTCCTGTTCCGCACGGTGGAAACGGCGATCAAGGCGGGCGCGAACACGATCAACATCGCGGACACCGTCGGCTACACCTCCCCGCGCGAGAGCGCCGAGCTGATCCGCGCTCTGCGCGGGCATGTCCCCGGCGCCGACGAGATCGTCTTCGCCACGCATTGCCACAACGATCTGGGCATGGCGACGGCGAACGCGCTCGCGGCCGTTGAGGCCGGCGCGCGCCAGATCGAGTGCACCATCAACGGCCTCGGCGAGCGCGCGGGCAACACCGCGCTAGAGGAAGTCGTCATGGCGATCCGCACGCGCAACGACATCATGCCCTACCGCACCGGGATCGACACGCGGCGCATCATGCAGGCCAGCCGCCTCGTGGCGACGGTGTCGGGCTTTCCGGTACAGTACAACAAGGCCGTCGTGGGCAAGAACGCCTTCGCCCACGAGTCGGGCATCCACCAGGACGGGATGCTCAAGAACGCCGAGACCTTCGAGATCATGCGCCCCGAGGATATCGGCCTCAACGCCACGAATCTCGTGATGGGCAAGCATTCGGGCCGCGCGGCGCTCAACGCCAAGCTGCGCGAGCTGGGATACGAGCTCGGCGCCAACCAGCTCAAGGACGTCTTCGTGCGCTTCAAGGAGCTCGCGGACCGCAAGAAGGAGGTCTATGACGACGACCTCATCGCGCTGATGACCGACAGCACGACCAACACGGCGCATGACTACATCAAGGTCGGTTATCTGCGCGTCGTCTGCGGCACCGAGTCGCCGCAAAGCGCCGAGCTCGCGCTGATCATCGACGGCGAGGAGCGACGCACCGAGGCCACCGGCGACGGCCCTGTCGACGCGACTTTCAACGCCGTCAAGGCGCTCTACCCGCATGATGTGCGCCTGCAACTCTACCAGGTCCACGCGGTGACCGAGGGCACCGATGCGCAGGCCACGGTGAGCGTGCGCCTCGAGGATCAGGGCAAGATCTTCACGGGCCAGTCAGCCGACACGGACACGGTCGTGGCCTCGGCCAAGGCCTATGTGAACGCGCTCAACAAGCTACTGAGCAATCGCGATCGCGCCCGCGCCGGCGCGGCGCTGCAATCGGCTTCCTGAGCCGGTGGCCGGGCGGATTCGTGCTGACAAGGGGGGCATCGCCCCCTTTACGCCCCGCCCGGCCCCGGCGTATATGGCGGCGCAGCCTGCGCCCCGTGCGCGGGGCGGTGCGTTTTTGCCAAAAGACAGGATACATGCGGGATGGTGGGAATTGCGGGCCTGTTTTCGTCGGACATGGCGATCGATCTCGGCACGGCGAACACGCTCGTCTATGTCAAGGGCCGCGGCATCATCCTCAATGAGCCCTCGGTGGTCGCCTACCACGTCAAGGACGGCAAGAAATCGGTGCTCGCCGTGGGCGAGGACGCCAAGCTCATGCTCGGGCGCACTCCCGGCTCCATCGAGGCGATCCGCCCGATGCGCGACGGTGTGATCGCCGATTTCGACGTCGCCGAGGAGATGATCAAGCACTTCATCCGCAAGGTCCACAAGCGCACCACCTTCACCAAGCCCAAGATCATCGTCTGCGTGCCCTACGGCGCAACCCCGGTGGAAAAGCGCGCGATCCGCCAGTCGGTGCTGTCGGCCGGGGCGCGCCGCGCGGGGCTGATCGCCGAGCCGATCGCCGCGGCCATCGGGGCGGGGATGCCGATCACCGATCCGACCGGCTCGATGGTCGTCGATATCGGCGGCGGCACCACGGAGGTCGCGGTTCTCTCGCTCGGTGACATCGTCTATGCGCGCTCCGTGCGCGTGGGCGGCGACCGGATGGACGAGGCGATCATCTCCTATCTGCGCCGTCAGCAGAATCTGCTGATCGGCGAAGCCACCGCCGAGCGCATCAAGACCCAGATCGGCACCGCGCGGATGCCCGATGACGGGCGCGGCACGGTGCTTCAGATCC
>SLQD01000072.1 GCA_007131685.1 Paracoccaceae bacterium
AGGATGCGGGCGGGCTCGAGGAGATCGCCCTGCTGCCGCTGACCGGGAAGGACGAGCTGCGCGCCACCCGCAGCGCCGCCAACCCGATCGGGACGCATCTCGCCTGCGCCGAGGCCGAAATCGCGCGGATCTATTCCACCAGTGGCACGACCGGGACGCCGAGCTTCATCCCCCTCACCCGCAACGACCTCGCCAACTGGGTCACGATCTCGGCGCGCAGCTACGCGGCCTCGGGGCTGACCGAGGGCGAGCGCGTGGTGACGAGTTACAATGCCGGCCCCTTCGTCGCCGGGGCCGCGCTCGCCGCCTTCGACACGATCGGTGCCTGCCATGTCCCCGTCGGCACCGGCAATACCGAGCGCCTGCTTACCGCGATCCGGATGCTCGCCCCCGACGCGGTGGTGGTCACCCCGTCCTATGCCGCCCATCTCGCCGAGCGCGCCGCGGCGTCCGGGATGGATCTGCCGGCATCGAGCGTGCGGCGCGTGCTGGTCGCCGGGGAGCCCGGTGGCGGCGAGCCGGCGATGCGCGCGCGCCTCGAACAGGCCTGGGGCGCGCGGGTGACGGAGGCGATGGGCATCGGCGATATCGCGGTTTCGCTTTGGGGCGAGTGCCCCGAAGGGGCGGGGATGCATTTCGGCGGTGCCGGGCTCGTTCATGTCGAGCTGATCGATCCGCAGACCGGTGCGGCGCGCGCGTTCGAGGACGGGGCGGAGGGCGAACTCGTCTACACGCATCTGCGCCACGAGGCCGCGCCGCTCCTGCGCTTTCGCAGCCGCGATCACGTCCGCGTCGGCACGGGACGCTGCGGCTGCGGCCGGGTGACGCCGCGGGTGCGCTGCATCGGGCGCACCGACGACATGCTGATCCTGCGCGGCGTCAATGTCTTTCCGTCGGCGCTGCGCGAGGTGGTGAGCGAATTCGCACCGCGGGTGAGCGGCATGATCCTCGTCACCCCGGACGCGCCGGGCGTGCAGCAGACCCCGCCATTGCCCGTCAGCGTCGAACTGGCGCGCGACGCCACTGCGGCCGACGGGCTCGCGGAGGCGATCGAGGCGCGCATCCGCGAGGCGCTCGTCGTGCGCACGCGCATCGAGCTCGTCGCGCATGGCAGCCTGCCGCGCAGCGAATACAAGTCGAAACTCGTGCAGCGGCCCGCCGGGGAGGGCGGATGAGCGCGCATGATGCAGGTTCGTGACCAAGGGAGGAAACCATGACACAGATGACCCGCCAGCCCCGCATCCTCGCGATGACGGCCATGGCCACCGTCCTGCTCGCCGGGGCCGTGCAGGCCGAGACGGTGATCCGCTACGCCGAATACGGCCCCGAGCGCGGCGTGCGCGCCGATGCGATCAAGTATTTCGCCGAGCAGATCGAGGAGCGCTCGGACGGCGAGATCCGGCTCGATCTGAGCTGGGGCGGCGCGCTCGTGGATGGGCGCGACGTGATGCGCGCAGTGGAATCCGGCTTCGTGGATGCGGGCACCTTCGTGCCCTCCTGGGAGCCGCGGATGCTGCATCTCTACGAGGTCGGCGATCTGCCGATGGGCTCGCCCGATGCCTGGGTGGCGATGCGTTCGATCTTCGAGCTGGCCTCCGAGAACGCGGCGCTGATCGACGAGTTCGCCGCCCATGACGCCGTCTATCTCATGCAGTTCAATACCGGGCCGGTGCAGCTCATCTGCCGCGAGCCGATCGAGGAGCTGTCGGATTTCGAGGGGCTCGAGATCCGCGCCGTCGGGCCCTATATCGACGCCTTCCGCGCCCTCGGCGCCGAGATCGCCTCCTTCCCGCAGATCGAGGTCTACGAGGCGCTCGACAGCGGCCTCGTGGACTGCAACCAGGTCTACTGGAGCAACGTGACCGCCTACCAGCTCCACGAGGTCGCCGATCACCTGATCGAGCTCGATTACGGGCAGATGCTCGGCCTCGTCGGCGTGATCAACAAGCAGATCTGGGACGGGCTCAGCGACGAGGAGCGCGCGCTGATGCGCGAGGTCGGGCGCGATACCACGGACTATCTCGCGCGCCGGCTGCTCGAACTCGGCGACGAGGTGAAGGCCGACCTGACCGAGGGCATCGACGGCCACACCGTCGAGATCTCCACACCGCCCGACGACGTGATGGAGGTCGTGCTCGCGCAGGGCGACGCGCTCACCGATGACTGGCTCGACGCGACCGCCGAAGCCGGGCTCGACGGCGAGGGCGCGCTCGCGCAGTTCATGGATGCGCAGGAGCGCTTCGAGGCCACGCGCGACTCCGACGGCTACCCCTGGGAGTGAGGCGCAGGCCGCATGGAGGATGAGCCGGGAATTCCGCACCGGACCCCGCGGGGTCCGGTGGACCGCGCCGCCGACTGGCTCGAGCGCGCCGCGCTGACGGTGTCGATGATCGGGGTGGTCTGCGCGGCGATCGTCGTGTTTCTCAGCGTCGTCGGGCGGGCGCTCATCGGGCGCGCGATCCCCGACAATGTCGTGCTCACCGAGAACATGATGCCGCTGATCGTCGCGCTGCCGCTGGCCTATGTGGCCGCCCGGCGCGGGCATATCGAGGTCGAGGTCTTCACCAACCCGCTGCCGCCGCGCGCCATCGCCTTTCTCACCATGATCGGCAACCTGATCGGGCTGGTGATCTTCGGCCTCATCGCCTGGAGCGCGTTCAACGTCACGCTGCGCGATTTCGAGACCGCGCGCTACTACGAGGGGCTCCTGCGCGTTCCGGCCTGGCCGGCCAAGGCGTTCTTCGTGATCGGCCTTGCGCTCTTCGCGCTGCGGCTCGCGCTCAACTTCCTCGAGGATGCGGGCCGGCTGTTCGGTCGGCGCGGGGCGCAGCGGCCATGACGCGGGTCCGCGCGATCGGCGGGGGAGGGTCGGCATGGATCCGGTGACGCTCGGCGCGCTCGGGCTGGCAGCGGCACTCGGGCTGCTGGTCCTGCGGGTGCCGGTGGCATTCGCGCTCGGGGCGGCGGCGCTGGGCGGGATCTTTCTGTTTTTCGCCTGGCCCGCGGGCGGCCCGTTCCAGCCCGAGCGCGCGATGCGGCCGGTCTTCTCGTTCCTGGCCTCGGATCCCTATTCGTTCCTGCATTCCTATCCGCTGGTGATGGCGCCGCTCTTCATCGCCATGGGCCATATCGCGCATCGGGCGGGATTCACGACGGATCTGTTTCACGCCATCCGGGTCTGGCTGCCGGCGATGCCGGGCAATCTGGCGATGGCGTCGGTCATGGGCTGCGGCGGATTCTCGGCGATCACCGGCACGAGCGTGGCCTGTGCGGCCGCTATGGGGCGCATCGCGGTGCCCGAGATGCTGAAATTCGGCTACTCGAAATCCCTCGCCGCCTCCTGCGTGGCCGCGGGCGGCACGCTCGGCTCGCTGATCCCGCCCTCGCTGCTGCTGGTGCTCTACGGCATCTTCACCGAGCAATCCGTCAGCCAGCTCTTTCTCGCGGGGCTGCTGCCGGGGATCGCGACGCTGATCGCCTATCTCGTGGTGGTCTGGCTGTGGGTGCGCTTCGACCCTTCGGCCGCACCCTCGGCCGATCTGCGCCCCGATCGCGCCGAAAGGCTGCGCGCGCTACGCGGGGCCTGGCCCTTCTTCACGCTGTTCTTCCTGATCATCGGCGGGATCTATTTCGGGCTCTTCACACCGACCCAGGCCGCGGCGGTGGCGGTGGTGGTGGCGACGGGGCTCGGCGTGCTGACGCGACGGCTGAGCTGGCCCGGCTTCGTCGATGCGCTGCGCGAGACCTCCTACCAGACCGCCGCGGTCTTCGCGATCGCGATCTCGGCGACGATGCTGCTGTCCTTCGTGGCACTCACCGGGGTCGCGACCGCGCTGCTCGACTGGATCCAAGCCGCCGATCTGTCGGTCTTCATGATCATGGGCGCGATCGTGCTTATGTATATCCTGCTCGGCGCGTTCCTCGACCCGATCGGGATCATCCTGCTGACGATCCCGCTCACCGTGCCGCTGATCGAGTCGATGGACATGAGCCTGATCTGGTTCGGCATCGTCGTGATCAAGCTGCTCGAGATCGGGCTGATCACGCCGCCGATCGGGCTCAATGTCTTCGTGATCAAGAGCGTGCTGGGGCGCACCGTGCCGCTCGAGGCGATCTTCAAGGGGGTGTTCTTCTTTCTGCTCGCCGATCTGGTGATTCTCGGGCTGCTGCTGCAGTTCCCGATCTTCGCGCTGCTGCTGCCGACCACGATGTTCTGATCCGCGCAGGCACCCCGGCCGCCGCGCGCCGCCGCCGGGCTGCGCCGCCCGGTGGGAGATACGGCCGATCACGCCGCGCTTCGAGAAGGCCCGGCCATCATGCGCGGCGCGGGCGGATTGGTGGCCGCTGTGGGACTCGAACCCACACGCCCTTGCGGGCAACGCATTTTAAGTGCGGTCTGTCTACCGGTTCCAGCAAGCGGCCCGCATCCCGTCTAGCCAGTGCCCCCCGGCCCCTCAAGGCATTTCCGCGCGCTTAGGGCGCGCCCTCCTTGACGGCCTCCATCGCGACATGGGTGGAGGTCGCCGTGACATGGGGCAGCGAGGAGATGCGCTCGGCGAGCACGCGGCGATACCCGGCGATGTCGCCGGTGCGCACCTTGAGCAGATAGTCGAAACCGCCGGCGATCAGGTGGCATTGCTCGATCTCGGGGATCTCGGCGACGGCGGCGTTGAAGGCAGCGAGCGCGGCCTCGCGGGTATCCGACAGCTTGACTTCCACGAAGGCGACATGCGCCACCCCGATGCGGCGCGGATCGAACAGCGCGCGGTAGCCGAGGATCACCCCGTCCGCCTCGAGCCGGCGCAGCCGCGCCTGGGTGGGTGACTTCGACAGCCCGATGCGGCGGGCAAGCCCGGTGACGCTGATGCGCCCCTCGGTTGCAAGCACGCGCAGGATGGCGGCGTCGAAGCGGTCGAGGCCGCTGTGGTCGGTCTGCATGGGGAATCCCTCGCCGTGAAGTTCGATCGCATCGCTTATGCCGCGAAAACGGGAAGAATAGAACCGCCCGATGCCCTATAGTCGGGCGAAAGGAGGTGCATCATGCCGCTCGACAGCATCGACACGCTCAAGGCCCGGATCGACCGCGAGGCGCGCGCCGACGAAACCGCCGCCCTGCAGGCACTGATCGCCGAGGCCGATCTGGACGCCGCCGCGCGCGCGCGTATCGCCGGGCGCGGCGGGGCGCTCGTGGGCGCCATCCGCGAGAGCGCGAAGCCGGGGCTGATGGAGGTCTTTCTCGCCGAATACGGGCTCTCCACCGAGGAAGGCATCGCGCTGATGTGCCTGGCCGAGGCGCTCCTGCGGGTGCCCGACGCGCCGACGATGGACGCGCTCATCGAGGACAAGATCGCGCCCTCGGACTGGGGCCGGCACATGGGCCACTCCTCCTCGAGCCTCGTCAACGCCTCGACCTGGGCGCTGATGCTGACCGGCAAGGTGCTCGACGAGGGCGAGCCGGGGGTGGCAGGCCATCTGCGCGGCGCGATCCGGCGGCTCGGCGAGCCGGTGATCCGCACCGCGGTCGGGCGCGCGATGCGCGAGATGGGGCGGCAATTCGTGCTCGGCGAGAGCATCGCCGACGCGATGAAGCGCGCGCGCGCACAGGAGGCGAAGGGCTACGGCTATTCCTATGACATGCTTGGCGAGGCCGCGCGCACCATGGCCGACGCGGAACGCTACCATGCCAGCTACGCCGCCGCCATCGAGGCCATCGGCCGGGCCGCCCATTCCGACGACGTGCGCGCCAATCCGGGCATCTCCGTCAAGCTCTCGGCGCTGCATCCGCGCTACGAGCTCGCCCAGCGCGACCGGGTGATGGCCGAGCTGGTCCCCCGCGCCGCCGAGCTTGCCCGCATGGCCGCCGCGCGCGGCATCGGGTTCAACATCGACGCCGAGGAGGCCGACCGGCTCGCGCTCTCGCTCGAGGTGATCGAGGCGGTGCTCGCCGATCCCGAGCTTGCCGGCTGGGACGGCTTCGGCGTCGTGGTGCAGGCCTACGGCCAGCGCTCCGGCGCGGTGATCGACTGGGTCCATGAGACCGCCACCCGGCTCGACCGCCGGATGATGCTGCGGCTCGTCAAGGGCGCCTACTGGGACACCGAGATCAAGCGCGCGCAGGTGCTCGGCCTCGACGGCTTTCCGGTCTTCACCCACAAGCCCGCCTCGGATGTCTGCTTCGTCGCCAATGCGCGCAAGCTTTTGGGCATGACCGACCGGATCTATCCGCAATTCGCCACCCACAACGCGCATTCCGTGGCCGCCGTGCTGGAGATGGCGCGCGGCATGGGGATGGCGAAATCGGCCTTCGAGTTCCAGCGACTGCACGGCATGGGCGAACGACTGCACGAGATCGTCATGGCCGAGGAGCGCACGCGCTGCCGCATCTATGCGCCGGTGGGGGCCCATCGCGACCTTCTCGCCTATCTGGTGCGCCGGCTGCTGGAGAACGGCGCGAACTCCTCCTTCGTCAACCAGCTCGTCGATGAGGAGGTGCCGCCCGAGGAGATCGCCGCCTGTCCCTTCGCCGCCGCCGAGGCGCTGCCGCCGGGCACCAACCCCGCCCTGCGCCGCGGGCCCGACCTGTTTCAGCCCGAGCGGCGCAACGCGCGCGGCTGGGATCTCGCCGACACCGCCGATCTCGAGGAGATCGACGCGGCCCGCGCGCCCCATCGCGATGCGCGTTTCGAGGCCGGCGCGATCATTGCCGGCAATCCGCGCGGTGGCACCGCGCAGGCCGTGATCAACCCCGCCGTGCCGGGCGACACGGTCGGCCATGTCACCTGGGCGGTGCCCGAGGATGTGGACACCGCGCTCAAGGCGGCGCAGCCATGGGACGCCAGCCCGGCCGAGCGGCGCGCCGTGCTCGACCGGGTCGCGGATCTCTATGAGCGCGATTTCGGCCGCCTCTTCGCCATCTGCGCGCGCGAGGCGGGCAAGACCCAGCTCGACGCGGTGGGCGAGCTGCGCGAGGCAGTTGATTTCCTGCGCTATTACGGCGCGCAGGCCGAGAAGACGAGCCCTGCACCGCGCGGGGTCTTCGCCTGCATCTCGCCGTGGAACTTCCCGCTGGCGATCTTCACCGGCCAGATCGCGGGCGCGCTGGCCGCCGGCAACGGCGTCATCGCCAAGCCCGCCGAACAGACCCCGCTCATCGCCGCCGCCGCGGTGCGGCTGATGCACGAAGCAGGCGTGCCGCGCGAGGTGCTGCAGCTTCTGCCCGGCGACGGCGCGACGGTGGGTGCTGCGCTGACCTGCGATCCGCGCATCGCCGGCGTGGCCTTCACCGGCGGCACCGACACCGCGCAGACCATCCGGCGCAGCATGGCCGCCCATCTCGACCCCGCCGCCCCGCTCATCGCCGAGACGGGCGGGCTCAACGCGATGGTGGTGGACTCCACCGCGCTGCACGAGCAGGCGGTGCGCGACGTGCTCACCTCGGCGTTCCAGTCCGCCGGGCAGCGCTGCTCGGCGCTGCGCTGTCTATACGTGCAGGAGGACGTGGCCAGGGAATTCCGCGAGATGCTCTTCGGCGCGATGGAGGAGTTGCGCCTCGGCGATCCGTGGCACCTGTCCACCGATATCGGCCCGGTGATCGACGCCGAGGCCGCCGAGGCGATCCGCGCCCATATCGCCGCGCCGCCGGGGCGCGTCGTCAAGACCGTGGACGCCCCCGCCGAGGGCCATTTCGTCGCCCCGACCGTGATCGAGGTGGACGGTATCTCGGCGCTCGAGCGCGAGGTGTTCGGCCCGGTGCTGCACCTTGCGACCTACCGCGCCGACCGGCTCGACAAGGTGATCGACGCGGTCAATGCAAGGGGCTACGGGCTGACCTTCGGGCTGCACACGCGCATCGACGACCGCGTCCAGCAGATGGTGGACCGCATCCATGTCGGCAACACCTATGTCAACCGCAACCAGATCGGCGCCATCGTCGGCAGCCAGCCCTTCGGTGGCGAGGGGCTGTCGGGCACCGGCCCAAAGGCGGGCGGGCCGCGCTACGTGCCGCGCTTTGCCGCGCCGGAGCGCCCGGCGGCGCAGGGCGGCTGGGACGGGCCGGCCGATCCCGCGGCCCTGCAGCGGGCCATCGACGCGGCGCAGCCCGACGGCGCAGTCGTCGGCAGCGAGAAATTCCCCGGCCCCACCGGCGAATCCAACAAGCTCACCCTCGTCGCGCGGCCGCCGCTCCTGTGTCTCGGCCCGGGCCGCGAGGCCGCGCGCGCGCAGGCCGAGGCCGTGCGCGGGCTCGGGGGTGTGGCCGTCGAGGCCGATGGACAGCTCGATCCGGCGACGCTCACGTCGCTTGCGGGCTTTTCTGGCGCGCTCTGGTGGGGCGACGCCGGGACGGGCCGCGCGCTGACACAGGCCCTCGCGGCGCGCGACGGGCCGATCCTGCCGCTGGTCATGCAAAAGCCCGACGCCGCGCATGTCCTGCATGAGCGCCATGTCTGCGTGGACACCACCGCCTCGGGCGGAAACGCCGCATTGCTGGCCGCCGTGAGCGCTTGACGCGCCCGCTCGGATCGGGAAGCGTGCCGCGATGCTCTTCCCGATCCGCGATCACAACCCCTCGCGCCGCGTGCCGGTCGTCACCTGGGCGCTGATCGCGGTCAACATACTGGTTTTCCTCAGCTACCTGCCGCTCTTTGCGGAGCCGCGCGCGCTCGAGCTATTCTTCCTGACCTGGGGCAAGGTGCCCGCATTCGTCGCGCAGGGCGAGCAGCTTCACACCCTTTTGACCTCGCAGTTCCTGCATGGAAGCTGGCTGCATCTGGGCTTCAACATGCTGTTCCTGTGGATCTTCGGCGACAATGTCGAGGATGAGTGGGGGCATGTGCCGTTCCTGCTTTTCTATCTCGCCTGCGGGGTGGCGGCGGCGCTATTGCAGCTCGCCGTCGCGCCGCAATCGACAATCCCGATGGTCGGGGCGTCGGGGGCGATCGCGGGGGTGCTCGGCGGGTATCTGGTGATGTTTCCGCGCGCGCGCGTGGACATGTTCCTGTTTCTGGTGATCTATGTGCGCATCATCCCGCTACCGGCCTGGGTGATGCTCGGGGTGTGGTTCCTGATGCAGATCGCGGGCGGGCTGGCGGCGCCGGCGGATGTGGGCGGGGTCGCCTACTGGGCGCATGCGGGCGGCTTCGTGGCGGGGGCGGTGCTGATGCTGCCGCGCTGGCTGCGCCGGGGCGGGACGGCGTATTGGGGGCGCAATTTCGGCGCCCCGCCGCACCCCGAGGCGCGCTACAGGAACGTGCGCACCGCCGTGCCGCAGGTGCGCCGCCGGCGCCGCGTCGACCGGGTGCCGCGCGTGCCGCGCCGGCGGCGCTAGTCCTCGCGCAGGATCTTGAGAAGCGGCTCGTGCAGCGCCTCGTTGGTGGCCACGATCGCGCCCTTCTCGAGAATGTCGCAGCCCGCCCGCACCGGCGAGATCAGCCCGCCCGACTCGCGCACGATCACCATCCCCGCCGCGATGTCCCAGGCGCTCAGCTCGCGCTCCCAATAGCCGTCGAGCCGCCCCGCCGCGACATAGGCCAGATCGAGCGCCGAGGCCCCCCAGCGGCGCAGACCCGCCGTCGCGGGCATGAGCTTGGCGAGGTCGTTGAAGGTCGCCGGCAGGGTCTTCTTGGTGCCGAATGGAATGCCCGTGGCGAAGACCGCCTCATGCATGTGCCGCCGCCCCGAGACCCGCAGGCGGCGCTCGTTCATGAAGGCGCCCGTGCCCTTTTCGGCCTGGTAGAGCTCATCCTTGGCCGGGTCATAGATCACCCCGGCGACGATCTCGCCCTTGTGCTCGAGCGCGATGGAAATCGCCCAGTGCGGCAGCCCGTGCAGGAAATTCGTCGTCCCGTCGAGCGGATCGACGATCCAGCGCCGGGTCGG
>SLQD01000076.1 GCA_007131685.1 Paracoccaceae bacterium
CGCGATCGTCTTCGACGAATACGATGCGGGCCGCGCCGACGTGATGTTCGTCATCCAGCGCGTGCTCGAGGCCGACGGCAAGCTCACCCTGCTCGACCAGAACGAGGTCATCACCCCGCACCCGGCCTTCCGGCTCTTCGCCACCGCCAACACCGTGGGCCTCGGCGACACCACCGGCCTCTATCACGGCACCCAGCAGATCAACCAGGGCCAGATGGACCGCTGGAGCCTCGTGGCGACGCTCAACTATCTCAGCCACGACGCCGAGGCGGCCATCGTCCTGTCGAAGAACCCGGCCTACAACACCGCCAAGGGCCGCGACGAGATCAGCCGCATGGTCACCGTGGCCGACATGAGCCGGCGCGCCTTCATGAACGGGGATCTCTCCACCGTGATGTCGCCGCGCACCGTGATCGCCTGGGCCGAGAATGCGCGCATCTTCCGCGATGTCGGCTACGCCTTCCGGCTGACCTTCCTCAACAAGTGCGACGAGCTCGAACGCCAGACCGTGGCCGAGTTCTACCAGCGCTGCTTCGACGAGGAACTGCCCGAAAGCGCCGCGAGCATGAGCCTCGGCTGATCCCCGCAGCCCCTGTGGGACCCCACGCATGAGCAAACCGAGCGACAACCCCGCAGACCCCTTCAAGAAGGCGCTCGCCGAGACCACCAAGACGATCGCCGACGACCGCGATCTCAAGGTGACCTACTCGGTCGATCCGCCGGGCATGACGAAGGAGTCGATGCGCCTGCCGCAGGTCACGCGGCGCATGAACCGCGAGGAGGTCATGCTCGCGCGCGGGACGGCGGATTCGATGGCCCTGCGCCGGCGCCACCACGACGAAGGCGTGCATGCGCATTACGTGCCGCAGGGCGAGATGGCGCGCGCGCTCTACGAGGCGATGGAATCGGCGCGCTGTGATGCCGTCGGCGCGCGCGAGATGCCGGGCACCGCCGGAAACATCGATGCCCGCATCGCCCACGAGGCCGAACGCAAGGGCTACGCCCAGATCACCCAGGCCTCCGATGCCCCGCTCGAGCAGGCCGCCGCCTACATGATCCGCAATCTCGCCACGGGGCGACCGCTGCCCGAGGGGGCGGCGAATGTGCTCGAGCTGTGGCGCGGCTTCATCGAGCAGCAGGCCGGCACCACCCTCGAGGAGGTCGGCGACACCCTCTCCGACCAGGCCGCCTTCGCGCGGCTGGCGCGGCGCATGATCGAGGATCTGGGCTACGGCGACCAGCTCGGCGACGACCCGGACCAGAAGGACGAGGCCGACGACGACGCCGAGACCGAGGATCAGGGCGACGAGGAAGAGGAACAGACCCCCCAGAACCAGGGCAGCGAGCAGGAGGACTCCGACGAGGAGGACAGCTCCGAGGACGACCAGTCCGCCGAGGACGGCGCGCAGGCCGAGATGGTCCCCGACGACTCGGAGGACCAGATGGCCGAGGAGACCGAGCTGCCCGAGGGCGAGGCCCCGCAGGACCCCCCGCCGGCGCCGCATTCCGATGCCGATCCGGGCTACAAGGTCTTTACCACCGCCCATGACGAGGAAATCCATGCCGCCGAACTCGCCGATCCGGCCGAGCTCGAGCGGCTGCGCGCCTGGCTCGATCAGCAGCTCGAGCCGCTCAAGGGCGCCGTCGGCCGGCTCGCCAACAAGCTGCAGCGCCGGCTGCAGGCGCAGCAGAACCGCTCCTGGGAGTTCGACCGCGAGGAGGGCATCCTCGATGCCGGCCGGCTCGCGCGGGTGGTCGCCAACCCCACCACGCCGCTGAGCTTCAAGGTCGAGCGCGACACCGATTTTCGCGACACGGTGGTCACGCTCGTGCTCGACAATTCGGGCTCGATGCGCGGGCGGCCGATCTCGATCGCGGCGATCTGTGCGGATGTGCTCGCGCGCACGCTGGAGCGCTGCGACGTCAAGGTCGAGATCCTCGGCTTCACCACGCGCGCCTGGAAGGGCGGGCAATCGCGCGAGAAGTGGCTCGCCGAGGGTCGCGCGCAGATGCCGGGCCGGCTCAACGATCTGCGTCACATCATCTACAAGAGCGCCGACAGCCCCTGGCGGCGCGCCCGGACCAATCTCGGGCTGATGATGAAGGAGGGGCTGCTCAAGGAGAACATCGACGGCGAGGCGCTGGAATGGGCGCATCGCCGGCTCGCCGGGCGGCGCGAGGCGCGGCGTATCATGATGGTGATCTCCGACGGCGCGCCGGTTGACGACTCGACGCTGTCGGTCAACCCGGCAAACTATCTCGAGCAGCATCTGCGCGACGTCATCGCGATGATCGAGCGGCGCAAGCAGGTCGAGCTGATCGCCATCGGCATCGGCCATGACGTCACCCGCTACTACCAGCACGCCGTCACCATCACCGATGTCGAGCAGCTCGCCGGGGCGATGACCGAACAGCTCGCCGCGCTCTTCGATGCCGATCCGCGCGCGCGCGCCCGGATCATGGGCATCCGCAACGCGGCCCGGCGATGAGCGCGCCGCTGCAGAGCTTCGAGGAGACGGCCCGGCCCGAGCAGGGGCCGCCGCGGCTCGCGGCGCTGCGCGCGCGGCTCGCGCAGGCCGGGCTCGACGGCTTCCTCGTGCCGCGCGCCGACATGCACCAGGGCGAGTATGTCGCCGTGCGCGACGAGCGCCTCGCATGGCTGACGGGGTTCACGGGCTCCTCGGGCTTCACGATCGTGCTCGGCGACCGCGCCGGGGTGTTCACCGATGGCCGCTACCGTGTTCAGGTGCGCGCGCAGGTCGATACGGCGCATTTCACGCCCGTGGACTGGCCGGCGACGAAGCCCGGCGACTGGCTGCGCGAGGCGCTGCCCGCCGGCGGGCGCATCGGCTTCGACCCCTGGCTGCACACCCCCGACGAGATCGACAAGCTCACCGCGTCACTCGAGGACAGCGGCATCACGCTCGAGCGCAGCGCCAATCTCGTGGATGCCGTCTGGACCGATCAGCCCGCCCCGCCCTGCGGCGCGGTGCGCGCGCACCCCGACGCTCTCGCCGGCGAGAGCGCTGCCGCCAGGCGCACGCGCCTCGCCGCCGAGCTGCGCGGCGCGGGGGTGCGCGCCGCGGTGATCACCCTGCCCGACAGTATCGCCTGGCTGCTCAACATCCGCGGCGCCGACATCCCGCGCAACCCTGTGGTTCATGCCTGCGCGATCCTGCACGATGACGGCACGGTGGCGCTGTTCATCGACGCGGCCAAGCTCGACGCCACCGCGCGCGCGCATCTGGGCGACGAGGTAACACTGCACCCGCCCGAGGCCTTCGCGCCGGCCCTCGCGGCGCTCGCCGGCCCGGTCCGGCTCGACCCGGCGAGCGCGCCGGTCGCGGTCGCCGATCTGCTCGCGGCGGCGGATGTCGCGGTCGATCACGGCCGCGATCCCTGCCTTCTGCCAAAGGCACGCAAGACGTCCGCCGAGCTCGACGGGATGCGCGCGGCGCATCTGCGCGACGCGGCCGCGATGGTCGAATTCCTCGCCTGGTTCGATGCCGAGGCGCCCACCGGCCGGCTCACCGAGATAGACGCGGTGCGCGAACTGGAGGCGCGCCGCGTCGCGACGGGCCGGCTCATCGATCTGAGCTTCGACACCATCGCCGGGGCCGGGCCGCACGGCGCCATCGTGCATTACCGCGTCACCGAGGCGACCAACCGCGCCATCGCGCCGGGCGAGCTGTTCCTGCTCGATTCGGGCGGGCAATACGATGACGGCACCACCGACATCACCCGCACCATCGCCGTCGGGGCCGTCGGCACCGAGGAACGCGCCACCTTCACGCGCGTGCTGCAGGGGATGATCGCGATCTCGCGGCTACGCTTTCCCGAGGGTGTCGCGGGGGCGCATCTCGATGCGCTGGCGCGGTATCCGCTCTGGCTCGCCGGGCGCGACTACGATCACGGCACCGGGCACGGCGTGGGCGCGGCGCTTTCGGTGCACGAGGGGCCGCAGCGGTTCTCGCGGCTGTCGGATGTGGCGCTCGAGCCGGGAATGATCCTGTCGAACGAGCCGGGCTGCTACCGCGAGGGCGCCTACGGGATCCGCATCGAGAACCTCGTCGCGCTGCAGGCGGCCGATCCCCTGCCCGGCGGCGACGCGCGCGCGATGCTGTGCGTCGAGACGCTGACCTGGGTGCCCATCGACCGGCGGCTGATCGATCCCGCCATGCTCAGCGCCACCGAACGCGACTGGGTGGACGCATACCACGCGGAAGTCTATGTCCGGGTGGCGCCGCTCGTCGGCGCACCGGCGCGGGACTGGCTGCGCCGGGCGACGGAGCGGCTCTGACATCGGGATGCCGATTACGGCACAACGGCGGTCGCAGGAGTGGAGGGTGCGATGAGCGCGAAGATGACGATCACGCCGGCGGACGGTGTCTGGGTGGTGCGCGCCGGCGGCGCGGTCCTGGCCGAGAGCCGGTCGGCGCTGCAGCTCGACGAGGACGGCCACGCTTCGGTCATCTACTTTCCGCGCGGCGATGTCGCGACGGCCTTTCTCGAGCCCTCGGCGACGCGCACGCACTGCCCCCACAAGGGCGAGGCCGGGTATTTCGGCATCGCCGCGGCGACGGGGCTGATCGCGGATGCGGCCTGGGCCTATGCGGCGCCGGTCGCCGGGGCGGAGACGATCGCGGGGCATTTCGCCTTCGACACGGACAAGGTCACGGTCGAGCGGCTCTGAAGCGTCACGAATGCTCCTCGGCGGCGGTGCGGCGCAGCGCGCTGTTATACGCCTTGAGCGCATCGACATGATGCAGCACTCCGACGAGACGGGGCGCTGTCGCGCCGGCGCGCAGCTCGACAACCGGCAGCACCGAGACCGCATGCGCATCGAAGAGCGGCATCGCCGCGTCGAGCGTCGCGCCGCGATCCACGCACACCCCCGCGGCGGCGCGCTCGGCGATGGCCGCGTCGTCGGGAACGGGCCGGATCAGCCGCTCCACGGGAATGAGCTGCATCAGATAGGCCTGCGGCCCCTTGGCGAGCTGAACGCCGCGCCGGTCGAGCTGTGTGAGGAAGAAGGACCGCTCCACCAGCCGGCTCGACAGTGCCGTCGACAGCGACACCGCCGTCATCACCGCAAGCCCGGTCTGCCAGTCGCCGGTCAGCTCGAAGACGATGAGCGTGGTCGAAATCGGCGCGCCGAGCACCGCCGCGGCCACCGCGCCCATCCCCGCAAGCGCATAGAGCGTCGCCGAGCCCGACAGCTCGGGCATCAGCCCCGTCGCGATCAGCCCGAAGGCTAGCCCCGTCAGCGCCCCCACCACCAGCGATGGCGAGAACACCCCGCCCCCCATGCGCCCGCCCAGCGTGATCGCCACCGCGACCACCTTGAGGATGCAGAACACCACCGCCTCGTGCAGCAGGAGCTGGCCGGTGAGCGCCTGCGAGGTGACCTCGTAGCCCACGCCGATGATGTGCGGAAACCAGATCGCGATCGCACCCAGCATCGCCCCCGCCACCGCCGGGCGCAGCCAGCGCGGCATCCCGCTGCGCGCCTGCACGGCATTTCCGAAATCCTCGGCAAGAAAGATCGCGCGCATCAGCGCCACCGCCACCAGCCCGCTCACGAGCCCCAGCAGCATGAAGGCCGGCAGCTCGACATAGAAATGCAGCACGCTCTCCTCCTCAAGCGTGAACTCGGTCACGTCGCCGAATTGCAGCCGGCTGACGACCGTGCCCGCGACCGCGGCGATGGCGATGGGCGCAAAGGCGTGCACCGCGTAGTGGCGCAGCACCACCTCGAGCGCGAAGATCGTCCCCGCGATCGGCGCGTTGAACGAGGCCGAGACCCCGGCCGCGACCGCGCAGCCCAGGAGATCGCGCCCGGTGATGCCGCCCGCGTTCATCCGCGCGCAGACCCAGCTCGAGATCACCCCGGCGAGATGCACCACCGGGCCCTCCCGCCCCGAGGAGCCGCCCGCGCCCAGCGTGATCATCGAGGCAGCCGCCGAGGCGATCCCCGCGCGCCGCTCGACACGCCCGTCATGCAGCGCGGCATCCTCGATCACGTCGGCCACCGCGCGCGCACGCGCATCGGGGGTGAAGTGATGCAGGATCAGCCCGACCACCAGCCCGCCGATGATCGGGATCATCAGCACCAGCCACCAGGGCAGTGTTCCGGCATGGGTGGCCAGCATCACGTCATCGGTGCCGTAGGCGAGCCTCTGCACCAGCGCGATGCCATTGCGAAACGCCAGCGCCGCGACCCCGGCCGCGATCCCGATCAGGAGCGCGAGCAGCCAGAACTGCACCTGGCTCGGACCGCGCAGCCGAAGCACGATGCCCGCATGGCGCAGCCGGCGCCGCGCCTGCCATAGCAGCGTCTTGACATGGGGTTGCCGCTTGCCTGACATGCGCCCCAGTTCCAGGCGGGCCGTTCGTCCCGGCCACCGGGCGCGGCCCGCGGCCCCGGCAACCGGCCCGGACACCAGATCGAGGCCGACCATGTCCATCCCCGACGCGCTTTCCGAGCTGTCCTCACTCCTAGGCGATCGGCTCAGCCGGTCCAAGTCCGATCGTGACCTGCACGGCGCCTGCGAGATGGACTTCCCGCTGACCCCGCCTGACGCGGTCGCCTATCCCGAGAACACCGCCGAGGTCGCCGCGCTCGTGGAGATCTGCGCGCGCCATGGCTGCCCCATCGTGGGCTGGGGGGCGGGCACGTCGCTCGAGGGGCATGCGCTGGCGGTGCGCGGCGGCGTGTCGGTGGATTTCGCGCGCATGAACCGGGTGCGCGAGGTCGCCGCCGAGGACATGATCGCCGTCGTCGAGCCGGGGCTCACGCGCGAGGCGCTCAATACCGAGCTGCGCGCGACGGGGCTGTTCTTTCCCGTCGACCCCGGTGCGAATGCCTCGCTCGGCGGCATGGCGGCGACACGCGCCTCGGGCACGACGGCAGTACGCTACGGCACGATGCGCGCCAATGTGCTCGGCCTCGAGGTGGTGCTGGCGGATGGGCGGGTGATCCGCACCGGCTCGCGGGCGCCGAAATCCTCGGCCGGCTATGACCTCACCGGGCTCATGGTCGGCTCGGAGGGCACGCTGGGGCTGATCACCGAGCTGACGCTGCGCCTGCAGGGCCAGCCCGAGGCCGTCTCGGCCGCGATCTGCGCCTTTTCGGACATGCATGCGGCCGTCGAGGCGGTGATCACCACGATCCAGTCGGGCATTCCGATGGCGCGCATCGAGTTCGTGGATGCGGAATCGGCGGCGGCCTTCAATGCGCATGCGGGGGCGGCGATGAGCGAGGCGCCGCATCTTCTGGTGGAGTTTCACGGCTCGCCGGCCGGCGTGGCCGAGCAGGCCGAGCGCTTCGGCGAGATCGTCGCCGATATGGGCGGCTCGGATTTCCAGTGGGCCGACCGTCCCGAGGACCGCACCGCGCTGTGGAAGATGCGCCACAACGCCTATTACGCCTGCCGCGCGATCCGCCCCGACGCCGCGGCGATCACCACGGATGTCTGCGTGCCGATCTCCCGCCTCGCCGAGGCCGTCGAGGAAACCGCCGCCGACATCGCCGAAAGCGGCATCCCCGGCCCGATCCTCGGCCATGTCGGCGACGGCAATTTCCACGCCCTCCTGCTGCCCCGCGCCGATGACGCGAACGAGCTCGCCACCGCCAAGGCGCTCGCCGGGCGCATGGCCGAGCGCGCGCTGCGCCTCGGTGGCACCGTGACCGGCGAACACGGCATCGGCATGGGCAAGCTGCACTACATGGAGGCCGAGCACGGCGCCGCCTGGGAGGTGATGGGCCAGATCAAGCGCGCGCTCGACCCGCAGGATCTGATGAATCCGGGCAAGATGGTGCGCGGGAATTGACCCTGCCGGCCGCGCCGGAGGGCTTTCCCGCCGCCTTCGCCGCCGCGTGGATGGCGCGCGACGGCGCGGCGATCGGGGCGCTCTTTGCCGAGGACGCGGATTTCGTCAATGTCGTGGGCATCTGGTGGCGCGACCGGGGCGCCATCGCACGGGCGCATCAGTATGCGCTCGCCAGCTACTTTCGCCGCACGACGCTGCGCACCGGGCGGGTGCGCATGCGCCGGCTCGGCGCGGATGCGGCGGTGGTGCATTGCCGGCTGCGCCTCGACGGGCAGCTTGCGCCGGACGGGACCGGGGCCGGGCCGCGCCAGACGATCCTGATGGCGGTGCTCGCGCGCACGCCCGAGGGCTGGCAGGCCGTCGCCGCGCAGAACACCGACATCGTCCCGGGCGCCGAGACACAGCTCAACCAGGACGGCTTCGGCGCGGCCGATTACCGTTAGAGCGCGTCGCGCTCATTCGCAGTCACGCGACGTGCTCTAACCATTTGAAGTCACATGCCTCAAGGAGCGCAAAACCGGTCCCCACTATTTCGCAACACGCTCTAGGCGCCGTCGAGCGGCGTGGCGAAGGAGCGCGAGGGCTGGCCGCGCTCGGCGCGCTCGCGCTCGGCGGCGGCGATGGCCGCGTCGATGGGCGCGCGGTCACTGGTGCCGGAGAAGTTCTCCCGCGTGGCCATCCCCTCGGCCATGTGCAGGTAGCGCTCCCTGGCCACGTCATGGAGCCGGCGCAGCTCGGCCAGCGGGTCGGGGTGATCGTCGGCGCGCAGGTCGAGCCAGGGATAATCCTCGCCGCGATGGATGCGCAGCGCCGCCGACTGGGTGCCGCGCTTGTCGCCGCCGGCGGCCGCACCCGCCTCCATCCCGGCCATGAGTCGCTCGAAGAGCGGACCCGAATCGCGTTCGAAGGCCTCGCGTGCGCGCTCCACGACCTCGGGCCCGGCAAGCATGTTGCCCGCAACCGAGACATTCTCGCCCGCCGACGCCCCCGCCCAGTTCACGCACTCCGCCCCGGTATGCCCGGCGATGCGCCCCTCGGCGTCGATCATGTGCGCCTGCCGCTGCGCCTGCCCGGCGTCGCGGGCGCGCAGATCGGCGAGGATCGCCTGGGGCGGCTCCCCGGCGGCGAGCCGGTCGGCCCCCTCGATGCCCCAGAGCGGGTTGACGAAGGCCTGTGTGGCCACCGCCCCGGCGCGGCCGCGGATATGGGGCACCAGCGCGCCCACCGCGAAGAACCGGCTCGCCACGGCGATCCCGAACTGCCCGGTCTCGGCGCAGCGCGCCACGATGGAATAGGTCATGCGCCCTCCTCAGCGTCCGATTGCGTAAGCCTGCATCAGCCGCGGCGTCGCCGCTGCGCGCAGCATCCCGTCCGCATCGCGCCGCGCCGCCGTCAGCCGCCCGACGCTCCATTCCGGCGCGCCGGTGACGCGGTGGCCGCGCGCGCGCAGATCGTCGAGCACCGCGGCCCCCGCGCTCTCCTCGATCACGAGATGGCCGGGTTCGGCATGGCGCGGCGCGAAGGAGCTCTGGAAATGCGCGGTGTGAAACAGCGGCGCATCTATGGCCTCCTGCAGCCCCTGCCCGAACACCGCATGGCGCAGGAACAGGATGAGCTGCCACTGATCCTGCTGATCGCCGCCGGGCGTTCCGAAGGCCAGCGTCGGGCGACCGTTGAGGCTCGCGAGTGATGGCGTCAGCGTGGTGCGCGGGCGCCGCCCCGGCGCGAGGCTGCTGGGCAGCCCCTCCTCGAGCCAGAACATCTGCGCGCGCGTGTTGAGCGCAAAGCCCAGCCCCGGCACCGCCGGCGAGGATTGCAGCCAGCCGCCCGAGGGCGTGGCAGAGACCATGTTGCCCCACCGGTCGATCACGTCGAGATGCACTGTGTCGCCCCGCCGCGCGGCGAGATGCGCCATCGTCGGCTCGCC